>JAPPDO010000292.1 GCA_028821635.1 Ekhidna sp. | reverse complement strand
CAGGATTTATTTGATTTTAAGGATTGCCATGATTTTTGTTTTTGTTCGTATCATGCCTTTGCTGAGCAAACTAACTAACGATTGAACCACAAAGGACACGGAGAAGCCACAGCGGACACGGAGGGATGATGGAAAACGAAAGAAGAAGTAAAGTAATTGGCTTAGCCATCAACGTTCATTTGGCTTTGGTACCAAGCTTATTAGTAAGTGCCTATCAGGAATGTTTGTGCTATCTTTGTGGTAAGAAAATCTTCAGGTATAGTTTGCAATCCGGCCAGAAAGGCCGCTATTTGTCTTGAACAGGATTTATCTGGTTTCAAGGATTACCGTGATTTTATTTTTGTTTGTATCATGCCTTCGCTGAGCAAACCAATAACGATTGAACCACAGAGGGCACGGAGAAGCCACAGCGGACACGGAGGGGGGTCTGCAAGAACGTCGGAATGGACAAAAATGCCTGCTCGGTGCGAAAAAATACCCGCTCAGAGGAGGGAAATGCCTGCTCACTGAGAAAAAATAACCCCTGACTGGTCGATGGTAACCACTTAGGGGGATTTAACCAGAAAGGATACAGAGGGAGGACGGAAAGACGAGATGATAAAACATGATGGAATATTCTTTGTTTTATTATTTAGTCATTAATCCATGTTAAGTTAGCAACCCCAATAAAGTAAGTACATTCATTAATTGAATTTTGAATAAAACCCAGCTATTCTCCATTATTTTCCTCATCATAGGGTCAGTAAGGTCCCATTCGTTTGAGTATTCCATCATCATCTATGAAGGTCGGTCTGCCGAAATTCCTGATGGCGAGGATTTGATGGGAAGACTTGAATATGAAAAACGGTTAGCTGCGGACCCCTCAACCGGCGAGATACCGGTAGGAATTCAACGTGCTGAGTTGGATTTTACAAAAATTTCCCAAATCAACGCCCGCTCAAGAGGCGCAGATTTAAGCTACGAATCTGCCGGTCCTTTTAATGTAGGCGGTAGAACCCGGGCAGTTGCTTTTGACGTGCGGGATGAGGATGTAATTCTTGCGGGCGGCGTTTCGGGGGGTATGTGGAAAAGCACTAACGGAGGGCGGACATGGGTTCGGAAATCACATCCTGAAAATAGAAATAGTATAACCTGCCTTGTTCAGGATACAAGATCCGGGAAAGAAGATACCTGGTACCATGGTACCGGTGAGTTAGTCGGCAATTCTGCCAAAGGAGGCGGGGCTGTTTTTAGGGGAGATGGCATTTACAAATCGACTGACAATGGTGAAAGCTGGAATCCAATTAGCTCAACGCAGGATGCCGACCCTAACGTTTTTAATAGTCAGTTTCAGTATATATGGAGTATCGTGATTAATCCAAATAATCTTGAGGAAGATGAGATTTTCATTGCTGCTTTTGGCGGCATACTCCGGTCGCTGGACGGAGGAGATACTTGGGAAGTAGAACTTGGTCAGGAGTTGTTCAATCTGGCAGATTCCGTAAACCTTAATAATGTCTCAGCTTCACAGTACACCTCTGTTTCAAGAAGTCTCAACGGCATTTTTTATGCCACATTGTCAACGGTCAGCCACGGAGGAGACAGCTCTCCGGATGCGGGTATTTTCATTTCAATTGATGGAGACAACTGGCAGTCTATCACTCCATTCACCTCTGATTCAAGATACAGGCGAATTGTGGTGGGCCATAGTGAGTCAAATCCCGGAATCAGCTATTTCCTGATAGATGCAAATCCACCAAGGATTTTAAGGCAGACGCTTACTCCCACCGATGCCGGTGCAGTCGTAAATTTTAGCTTTGGCGAAACGCCCGATTTTGAAGGTGAGTTAGGTTCTTTTAATACACAAGGCTCTTACAATATGATGATTAAAGTTCATCCGGAAGACCCCAACATCGTTTTTGCCGGAGGCAGAAATCTGTATAGAAGCACCGATGGATTTTCTACCGGTCAAAACACAAAATGGATTGGCGGTTATGATCCCGGAGGAGGTGTCGATATTTATCCTAATCATCACCCCGACCAACACGATCTGTTGTTTTACCCGAGTGCTCCTGATAAAATACTTTCTGCCAGTGACGGGGGACTAAGGGTTAGTAATGATGGTATCGCCGATTCCGTAGTGTGGAGAAGCCTGAACAACGGATTCATAACCTCGCAGTTTTATGCCATTGCCCAATCAAAAACAGCAGATAGTCCGGTCTTAATTGGTGGAATGCAAGACAATGGAACAGATGTGCTTAACTCTTTAGGCGTAAACTGGAAAGGAGTAGTTGGTGGAGATGGCGGATACGCTGCTACCACTAAGAATGATTTATTATGGTACGCCTCATCTCAAAATGGTCGAACTTACAGGATAACGTTTGACTCTGACTTTGAAATTACCTCCTACGGAAGAGTAGACCCCGGAGAGTTGGTGACGGCATCCGGGTCGTCCTTATTATTCATTAACCCTTTCATTTTAGATCCAAACAATCAGAATAGAATGTTTTATGCCGGCGGCTCTCAGCTTTACTTCAACGCTAACATGGCTCAAATTCCCGGAGGTGCACGGAATGCACCCTCTTTGGGTTGGGAGCAGGTAACAGACGATGAGATAGCCTCTGGCGGAGTCAGTGCCTTTGGTTTTTCCTCTGACTCAAAGCAGCTTTACTTTGGGACAACAAGAGGCCAGTTGTTTCGATTGGATAATGCAGATGACCAACTCAATTTTTCTGTTGTGGACATATTCGGTTCATTACTGCCGGAAGATGGATATGTCTCAAGTATTGCGGTGGATCCAGAGGATGGGAATCATTTTTTAGTGATCTTCTCAAACTACAACATCCCTTCTATTTTTGAGAGTAAGGATGGGGGTAAATCTTTTAGGGACGTAAGCGGCAGCTTGGAGGAGAATCCTGATGGTACAGGAAGCGGCCCGAGCATCAGATGGGGGGAGATTATACCGACTTCAAACGGCAGCTTGTATGCGGTTGGTACAAGCACGGGGCTTTACATGACGGAGTCTTTATCTGAGTCCTCGACGTGGAC
>JAPPDO010000243.1 GCA_028821635.1 Ekhidna sp. | reverse complement strand
AGATTCAATGTCTCTTCTCCTTTCCCCATTTTTACACTTCTTAGTAGCAGCCTATTTCAGAACGAGACCATCTCTCGAATTTTAACAATGCCCGTGAGCAGAATGACTATCATATTCAAAACCTATTAACGTAAGTTTTATTTAGACCCGACAGCAATTCAATCTATTTAATTCCATCCCTCGGATTTACCTAATATTAAAAATTGTGCCGAGTCATACAAGAAAGTATTTAATAGTTTGCTTCTCTGAATTTTAAGCATTTATTTTGATAAATACTTTTTACTCTGAAAAGCAGCCTGCTGTTCAGAGAATCATTTAATTATCTTAAAGTCAACCCAATGGAAACATACTATAAGCCAGAAGATCTGAAAAAGTTCGGTGAGATTACAGAATGGCAAAAGCAACTAGGTGATAAATTTTTTGAATACTATGGGGCAGTCTTTGAAGAAGGGGCACTCACTAAACGAGAAAAATCACTAATAGCATTAGCTGTGGCACATGCTATCCAATGTCCGTACTGCATTGATGCGTATACAGGCGATTTACTTAATAAGGGAGTGGATGAGGAGCAAATGATGGAAGCGGTTCATGTGGCAGGGGCCATCCGAGGTGGGGCCTCTTTAGCCCATAGTGTTCAGATGATGAATCAGGTGAAAGAAAAACTTATGTGAGATGCTACAATCTCTCCAAAGGCAAAATCATCCGTTAGCCTCGGTAAAAGGTCAAATTGAGTTACTAGATGATCATAGCAGCATCGGTATTCCCTCGTTCAAACGCAAACTCAATGAGTTTAAACTTGATCCGCTGAAGCCGACCGGCATTGATATTTTCCAGATCAACGTCGGCAAGATGTGTAATCAGGTTTGTGCCCATTGTCACGTTGATGCAGGACCGGACAGGAGGGAAATCATGACGAAGGAGACCATGCGTCAATGTCTGGATGCTTTGGAGGGGACAGCTATCTCAACCATTGATCTGACGGGTGGGGCACCGGAGATGAATCCCCACTTTAGGTGGTTTGTGGAGAAACTAAGTGAGCTTGGAAAACAAATTATTGTGCGATGTAACCTCACGATTATCCTCGCTAATCCGAAATATAATGACCTGCCTGAGTTTTTTAAAAAGCATAAAATAAACGTCGTCTCAAGCTTGCCTTACTTCAATGCCAAGCGAACAGATACACAAAGAGGAGAAGGTGTTTTTGAAAAATCAATTAAAGCGATTCAAATGCTAAATGCAGCAGGTTATGGGAGAGGAAACCCTGCGTTGAAACTTGATCTGGTATATAATCCTGCGGGTGCATTTCTTCCGGGAGATCAGGCATCATTAGAAAGTCTATTTAAAAGAAAACTTGCTGAGTACGATCTTGTATTTGATAAGCTTTTCAGCATTACCAACCTACCGATAAGCCGATTTTTAGCTTACTTGGTGAAGACTGAAAGGTATGAGGCCTACATGACAGAACTAGTGAATGCTTTCAATCCAATGGCTGCCGCTAATGTAATGTGCAGAAATACGATAAGCATTGGGTGGGATGGTTATATGTACGATTGCGACTTCAATCAAATGCTTGAATTGAAACTACGCAGCCCTGACCATATCAAAGATTTCAATTTGGAAACCTTAGCATCAAGAGAAATCATCACAAATCAGCACTGTTTTGGATGCACTGCGGGTGCAGGGTCTAGTTGCGGCGGTGCCACCACATGATGAAGATAAAAAGTTTCTCATTTAGTCTTTGAAAAAAGAGGACTCTAAAATTGTACATAATATGGACCATTTGAAATCTCTCTACCAAGAAGTCTATTGTTTGACTATTGACGAATTTATTTTATTACTTTCGCCCGAAAATTGAAACCCAAACATGATCCCTGAATTTGACCCACTAAGAGAGGACGAAATTGATGTTTTATTGAAAGCCCCTGTTTACGTTGCAATCCTAGTTGCAGGAGCGGACGGTAAAATAGATAAGATGGAACAAAAGCAAGCAATAGATGTAGCAAATAGTAAAAAGAGCAGAGCAAGAGAGCAACTCTCTGACTATTATAAAATTGTAGGTGAAAAGTTTGAGCAGCATTTCTACAGCCTGATAGACGCTTTACCCTCAGGAACTGATGAGAGGACTCAAGCCGTTTCCATCGAATTGAGAAAACTAAACTTCATCTTACCTAAGATTGATAAAAACTTTGGCATTAAATTATATGCAAGTCTGAAAGATTTGGCAAAGAAAATTGCCGAGGCTTCAGGCGGAGTACTCGGTTATCTGTCAATAAGCTATGAAGAAGCCAAGTTGATGGAACTAAGAATGATCAAAGAACCATCCTAATTAAGGTAATCCTTTTCAGCTATTCTAGAGTGATTTCATAATAAAACTTCCGATGTCTTAAAATTTTTCAGGGTTTCTAACATAGGAATACTTTTGCATAAACAATCTGGTTTTCTTATCTTATGGTGTTTTAATTACCTTTTAAAATTGATCCTCATCCACCCAATTTCCCGATCCTCTTTCACTAAATATCCTGATTAAATCTCGCCTTCCAGCCCCCTTTCACCGACCTACTCCATCATTAAACGCACCTCTGCAATACTACCACTAAGCACGGACTACGCCTCAGATTATATGTGATGGACTCTAACACGTATTGAGTAGGTGTCTTTGCTATGCCTACATCATTGGCGTTACTTTGATACTCCTTGTCTGCCCATCTTCGATAAACTCAGATATCCACACTTCCTGTTTCTTTGCTTCGTTTCTTTTTATCACCCCGCATGGAATGTCCATCGTGGAACGTGAAGAAGAAATGGAGAACGACTTGATGATTATTAGAAGATATATTTAATGTGTAATCTCACTGTTCGGATTGCAAACCATCCCTAAAAAGGACGCTGTCTGATGAGTAAAATAAAAAAAACTTGCAAAAACGCTTGCATCTCTAAATAATCGTCCTACCTTTACGCCATAATTAATATTTAAATAGTTAATCCGATGGAAAAATTACCGAACCCAAATCTTTCGCAGGTAAAACTCGAAATAGACACTCATTTATATTGCCCC
>JAPPDO010000168.1 GCA_028821635.1 Ekhidna sp. | reverse complement strand
AGATTTCCTGCTCCTATAATGGCTATTTTTCTATTTTCCATTTTAAAAAACGATTGATTTTAGGTTCAGCCCCGTCTTTTCAGGAATTCCGAACTGAAGATTCATGTTTTGCACCGCTTGCCCCGATGCTCCTTTCAACAAGTTATCTATTACCGAAATAACAATGGCTGTCCCATTGATTACTTTGGGGTACACCAGACATTTGTTTGTCCCTACCACCTGCTTCAAGTCTGGATTCTCTTCTACTATGTGTGTAAATGGGGCCTCTGCGTAGAAATGCTTGTAAGTATCCAACAACTGATTCTCAGATAGTGAGGTCTCAAAATGAGCTGTCGTGATAATTCCCCGAGTAAATGCCCCCCGATAGGGGATAAAAAGAAGTTTTGAATCAAAATCCGTATTGATGGACTTGAATGTCTCATTAACTTCAAGCAAGTGTTGGTGCGTCAAAGCTTTATACACACTTGCGTTGTTACTTCTCCAACTAAAATGTGAAGTGGGTGATAGCTTCTGACCCGCACCTGTAGCCCCTGTAATTCCGGATATACTGACAGAACCAGCTATTGAATTTAATTTTATTGCGGGCAGCAGGCTCAACTGAATACTTGTGGCAAAGCATCCGGGATTTGCGATGTGATTAGCACCACGTAGTTTATTGCGATTAATCTCGGGCAAACCGTAAACAAAATCATGGTTTGTCTTTAATCGAAAATCCTGACTTAGGTCTATTACTTTTTTTTTCAGCACAAAAGGATTTTGCTCCACAATTATTTTGGACTCACTATGTCCTTTACACAGAAAGAAGACACCAACTTCATCTTTACTGATCTCTTTTGAGAAGAGCAGGTCGGTTTCTCCAATCAAATCCTTATGGACCTCGGCTACGTTTTTACCTGCATGGCTTTCACTTTGTAAGAATATGATCTCTGCCTGGGAGTGATGGATAAGAATCCGGATTAATTCACCGGCAGTGTAGCCCGCTGCCCCTATTATTCCTACTTTAATCATAGTGTATTGCATTTAGTATTCTATTCTGATTTGCAAGAATTTTCACGAATCCTTTCACATCCTCACCTGTCCATGTATTATTTGTCTCTCCATATTGGCCAAAAGCCGGCTGCATCAAATCATTTGGCGAAGTAATGCCCTCAACATAAAACCGGTAAGGGGCCAGAAAGACCTTAACCTCACCTGTCACATTGATCTGGGATGAATCCAGAAATGCTTCCAAGTCTCGCATGGCTGGGTCAAGGTATTGTCCTTCATGCACCATATCCCCATACCAGGCTGCTAACTGATCTTTTAGCTTTATCTGGGTTTTAGAGAGCACATGTTTTTCTAAAGCATGATGCGCCTTGATAAGCATGAGTGCTGCGGGTGCTTCAAAACCTACACGCCCTTTTATTCCAATTATCGTATCCCCTACATGGACATCACGGCCAATTGCGTACTGAGATCCCTGTTCATTGAGTCTTTGAATGATTTCAACGGGACTTCCCTTCACACCATTTAAACTGGCAGGTTCACCTTCCTTGAATCCAATTGTGACGGTCTGGCTTCCTGTGACCTGAAGCTGACTTGGGAAAGCCTCCTCAGGCAGATACTGATCTGACGTAAGCGTCTCTTTCCCCCCTACCGAAGTACCCCAAAGTCCCTGATTGATGGAGTAATTTGCCTTTCCCCAATCTTCACTTACTCCATTTTGCTTGAGGAAATCTATCTCTTCTTCTCTGGAAAGCTGGTTATCTCGGATGGGAGTGATAATTTTTTTGCCTTGGCATAATGTTTGAAACACTAAGTCAAATCTGACCTGATCATTCCCCGCTCCTGTACTTCCATGAGCGATCGCATCGGCACCAATTTCATTAGCATATTCAGCAACGGCCACTGCCTGGAAAACCCTTTCTGCACTAACCGAAAGAGGATATGTATTATTTTTAAGCACATTTCCGAAGAGTAGGTATTTTATTCCTTTTTGATAAAAGTCTTCTGTAACATCAAGAAACAGATATTCATTGACTCCCAATGAAATAGCCTTTTTTCTCAACCGGTTTCTTTCACTTTTATCAAACCCCCCGGTATTTACAGTAACAGCATAAACGTCATATCCTAGTCCTCTGGCCAGATAAATAGCACAATAAGTAGTATCTAATCCTCCACTAAATGCGAGCACAACCTTCATAATACACGTTTTTTGTTAGATAACTTCTTTTTCTTCATTTCTATAAATCGTTCATAGAGCTTGGATTTTTTAACAAAATTCCAGTGCTTCCTCTGCTTTGCTGCGGGATCGAAAAGCATAGCTGTACACATACAATTGACCTTATTCTTACTCTTCAGTATTTTATAATTCACACAGCTTTTGCAGCCGTCCCAGAATTGTTCGTCTTGAGTCAACTCACTGTAAACGACAGGTATATACCCTAGTTCCGAGTTGATTTTCATTACGGGCAGCGAAGTAGTAAGCCCAAATAATCGGGCATTGGGATAAAGTTTTCGGGAATGATTGAAGGCCATACGCTTAATTCTAGTGGCTACTCCGGTTGATCGAAATTTGGGCTTTACAATGAGTCCCGAATTAGCTACATATTTTTTATCGCTCCATGATTCAATGTAACAAAAGCCAACCAGAATACCTCCAATTAAAGCAATAATTGACTTTCCTTCTGTAATTTTTTGACGAATATATTCGGGGGTACGCTCAGCAATACCTGTCCCCCTTTGTTGGGCACTCATCTTGATGAGTTTGCAGATTTCTTCTGCGTAAATTCTGTGATTAGATGAAGCCACCTGAACGATCAACTTTTCCATTATTGGTTTTTTGAAGTTTATAAGAAATAAAAACGATGTGGAGGAGGTCACCACGTAGGAGACACGAAACTATAGTATAGGCCTACGCCTTTGGGCCGATGCGGCCTTAAAAAGTATTGATGTCATGGCATTAATGCGGTTCAAGTGATAGCAATTTAGGCAAAGTTTACACAAACATTTTCATTTTCCAAGTAATCACTCAAAGGCATTGCTAAAATGAAGTAGTTTTGCGATAAAGAATGATGCACACACCAAT
>JAPPDO010000033.1 GCA_028821635.1 Ekhidna sp. | reverse complement strand
CTTCCATCTGACCGTGAGCTATACCAATCCGAGCATCCGGCACCAGTTTATAAATCAAGTTACCTATTTGCTCTATATCGCTGACTCGGTTATGAACCATGAAAACCTGACCACCTCGTCTAAGCTCACGACTTATCGTATCTCTGATGATTTCTTCATTAAAAGAATGAACTTCTGTGGTCACAGGCCTTCTGTTTGGAGGAGGAGTGGAAATAATGGATAGGTCTCTGGCACCCATTAATGAAAAATGAAGGGTTCGTGGGATCGGAGTGGCCGTTAGGGTGAGTGCATCCACATCTATACGCATATTTTTCAGCTTTTCTTTTACTGAGACCCCAAACTTTTGCTCCTCATCAATGATCATCAGACCCAAATCCTTAAATTCAATATCTTTATTGACGATGCGGTGTGTTCCGATTAAGATGTCAATTTTGCCTTCTTTTATCTTCTTTTTGATTTCGGAGACTTGTTTGCTGGTCTTGAACCGGTTGATATAGTCAACGGAAACGGGCATGTTTTCAAGCCTTGAGGTGAATGTCCGGTGATGCTGCATAGCAAGGATGGTTGTTGGGACCAATACGGCCACCTGCTTTCCCGAGTTCACCGCTTTGAAGGCAGCCCTTATGGCAACTTCGGTTTTACCAAATCCCACATCGCCACAGACAAGCCGATCCATCGGATGCCCCTGCTCCATATCTGCTTTCACCTCAGCGGTTGCTATTGACTGGTCAGGTGTGTCCTGATAGATGAATGAAGATTCCAGTTCGGCTTGCAGGTAATCATCCTCCGGAAATGCATAGCCTTTTGCTGCTTTCCTTTTTGCATACAGTTTGATTAAGTCTTTCGCAATGTCTTTGACTTTTTTCCTGACCTTTTTCTTTTTGTTTCCCCAATCCGGTGAGCCAAGCTTGTTGATGGAAGGAGGATTTCCCTCTTTTCCACTGTATTTGGAAATCTTGTGAAGCGCATGCAGGCTTACATAGAGTAAATCATCGTCCCGATAAACGAGCCTCACTGCTTCCTGTCGACTTCCGTTTACATCTACCGTATCAAGTCCGGCAAAGCGTCCAACGCCATAATCAATGTGAACCACAAAATCTCCGGGCTGTAACGTCTTTAGTTCTTTGAGTGTGAGTGCTTTTGATTTTGTAAACTTTTCCTTTCCTCTGTATCTGTGAAATCGATCAAAAATCTGATGGTCTGTGTAAACGCATAAGCCCGCATCATCATCAATAAATCCTGCCCGTAGTGAAGCATTCAGGCCATCAAAAGCAATTTCAGAATCCACTTCTTCAAAAATAGTCTTCAACCGATCGATCTGTTTGAAAGACTCAGCAGCGATGATTTTATCATAATGATTGTGCTGAAGCTCTCTTAAATTATCCGCTAGCAGGGTGAAGTTTTTATGAAAGTTAGGCTGGGGCCTGACGGCAAGACTAAGCTCCTCCTGCGCCTTCAGGTAAAACCTGTTGCCAAACTCTATGTTTAAAAAAGTACTGATATTTTCAGAAAAAGACTCCGAAGTCTCAAAAAGCTGTTTTGGGGAAGTAATCAATGTTGAGCTTCCACTCAATGCTTTTATTGATTGAAATTGCTCCTCTACCTTTTGAAAGGACCTATCAATGATATCAAGCGTCTGTTCATAGTCTTTTATCCAAATGGTTGTGTCATCAGGGATATAATCAAGGAATGACTGCCGTTCTTCTGAAACAAGTTTGGCTTGAACATTTGGGATCAGGTTGATTTTATTCTGCTGTTGTATTGAAAGCTGCGACGATACGTCAAACTCACGAATTGTCTCTACTTCGCCACCGAGCAGCTCTATCCGATAGGGATGCTCGTGAGCATAGGAATAAATATCTATGATACCTCCGCGAATGGAGAATTGGCCGGGTTCGTAAACAAAATCAGTCTCTTCAAAGTCATAGGTTAGCAGGAAGTCATTTAAAAAATCAAGGTCTAACCTTTCCCCGGCTGAGACGGAGAAGGTATTGGAGATCAATGACCTTTTATTGATCACCTTTTCCGAAAGCACTTCCGGGTAGGTAATGATAATCAGTTCATGCTTTTCATTCAGGCTATTCAGTACCTCAGCCCGTTGAAGAATATTAGCATTTTCCACCTCTTCGTAATGGTAAGGCTTCTTGTACGATGAGGGGAAGAGGACATGGCTATGCCGCAGAAAGTTTTGAAGGTCATTTTGAAAGTACGCTGCCTCCTCTTTGTCATGGAGTATGACCAGATGAATACCGCCAATGTCCTGAAATACAGCCGATAGCAAAAGGCTATCAAAGCTTCCGGCAATGCCTTTCAATCGAAGCTGCCTTTTGCCTTTTATCATTCCCGTGATCGCTTTTATCACCAGGTTATCAGCATATTTAGTTATAAGATCGCCTATTTTCAAAATGGAATGTAAATTTTAGTTGGCAAAAGTACGCCTTACTGCAAGGTTTTCGTGCCCGAAAGCAGTAGCAATACTTTGCTTAGCTGGAATTATTTATGAAAGAGGCCGAGTTTAACAGGTGAGCTATTTTACAGATGTTAGCATTGAGTGGTCCTTGCTTCTCACTTCGCCGTTATTGCGATAAAATCTTTGAGGTTTGGGAACTCGTTTCCCCCTACTGCCTGACAAACTTCAACAAACGCCCGTCCGGTAGCTGTACCAGATACAGGCCGTCCCGCAGGGAGGAGATGTCTGTCCTTGTGTTCGTAGTGCCTTCTAATAATGGCTTGCCGCTGAGGCTTACTATTTTAAACGTACCTTCGAAAATAGACCGCACCTCCAAGTAGCGGCCCGAAGGGTTGGGGAAGATGACAACTTCCGCCGCATCGTCTGCCGCACCGAGAGGACAGATCACCTCCTGCGTCTGCGTGGACGTGTTGCCTGCGGCATCCCTATACGTCCACGTAATAGTCGTGGTGGACGCGATAGGGAAGCTCGCATTGGTAGTGGCTGTGATGGTTCCGTCATCACAATTATCTGTGGCAGTGGGGGCGGTCAGGTCTGCTATCGCTGCCACCGGACATTCTCCGGTAAGCACCGGCAAGTTCGATATTTCCGGCATCGGGGCTTCGGTATCCC
>JAPPDO010000045.1 GCA_028821635.1 Ekhidna sp. | reverse complement strand
GGCAGATTAGAAAGTCTGACTGTTTCTATATTAGGGTGAACGAGTTGACTTAATGCCGACATCCTCACACAACGATTGCTTGTGATGTCACTAAGGACAGGCGCATTATCAAGAGCCATTCGCATGCGCTTACCCTGACCTTTTGTGAAATGATCACGAGGTCTATAGTAGGACATAATATTAGTAGGATCAGGGTTGAAACCTTGAGTTAAATCAGGAGTTTGGTCTGGATTTTGTTGATTTCTATCAGCAGGAGTATCACAAACTAAATCACCGCATGTATTACAGTTTGATCCATTAATAGCTTCGGCACATCCGTCTGTATTTGCCGCTGTTCCTCGAAAGGTATGATATAAATCAAGGCAATGACCTAATTCATGAGCTGAAATGGGAGTTAAAACTCTATCAGAACGAATAAATAAAGAATTTGACGGGATGTGAACAGCAAAGCCAGCGTATAGTATACCTCCAATACTTTTAACAATAAAATAATTTATTACATTATCTTTTCCATATTTATTTGTAAAAGTTTGATTAGAATTTCTGTTCTCGATTTCTCTATTATGTTCCGAAAAATTGATATTAACTAATTCATCATCATTCACAAAGCCAGATCCTGCATTATTTATCACGATGTTATGGGAACTATAAAACTTATTCAGTTCTTTAACGATGGCGTCTGTATTTGGGGGAGTAAAGGCATTTGTTCCGCTTGTATTCCTAACAATATGGAAGAACACATCAATGCAATATTCTGAGTTTCCTAGAGTACGTCCACTAGCCGACCCAGAGTAGATAGTCGGGGTTGCTGGATGTGGTGTGCCGCAGACCTGACCAAAAACACAATATGAATTCAGTAAGATTATGGTAATTAAAAACAGTTGTTTATACATTGTCACTAGCAAAATTTATTGCTTAATAAAATGATAATCAGGCCCATCAACATAGGATAAACCTAAAATCATTGTACTTCCGTCATAGCTATAAGTCCGTTTTCCATCATTAATCTTAACAAGTAAAGTTTTAGGATCATAAGAAGATCCAAGATGAAAATATCCAAATTCGTATTTTGCCTGATGATAGTTATCCAACCAATCATCTACCCTGCCCAACCAATCATCCTCGCTCGGAGAATTGCCTCTATCAACAGTTAGTATGCCGTCAGATGAAAAAGTGAAGGTAATTCCAAATTCGGAGTAGTCTTTTTCAAATTCACCCATTTCTGTAATTATATGAATTTTTATGAATTTCCAAGTACCAAGGATTTGATCATTTTGATCTGCATGCTCATCATCATTGCAACCAGGCAAAAGGAAGGATGCCAAAAGGAGTAAGATTGTGTTTTTCATTTTTTTAATATTTTGCTTTATCTTAAACAAACATAAGCATTAATAGAAACAAATCCTAATGAAAGAGGTTTTTTTTGAAAAATAACATTCTGAAGGCGATAAAGACTATGAAATCTGTAAAACTTATTCAGTTCCTTGACTATAGCGTCAGTATTTGGAGGAGTAAAGGCATTTGTTCCATTCGTATTTCTCACAATGTGAAAAAACACATCAATACAAAATGCTGAATTTCCAGTAGTACGTGAATTGGCAGAATTAGAATAAACTGTCGGGTTTGCTGGATGTGGTGTGCCGCAAATCTGGCCGTATATCCAGTAGTTGTTACACAGTATTAATAAAATTAAGATCAACTTTTTCATGTTTTATATGCAGCTATTCATTTCTACAAGATATTATTCTTCCAAATCAGGATCTGCTACTTTAATATATCGAGAACCACAACCTTCATCACAAAATATGTAGTTAGGCACCAATACAAGGGTTTTATAGTCTTCTAAAGTGTAGCTATATGAAAACATTCCAGGGGATAATTCAATACCCTCAGTAGATTTATCACATCTATATTCAAAAATTATCTCTATATCATCATGTTGTATATTCCCGATATATGTCTTTTCGTCATTATTGCATTCACGGAATCTTGTTGATTTAAAAGTCCCATTGGGAAAGATTTCAACAGATTTTCTGATTTCATTTGGTATTCTATACCATCCGTCACCGGGATTAAGAGCAGAATAAGACTCAAACTCTTGCCACGTTCCGTAGAATCCAGTATCCTGAAGAGCTAACTGGTCGTCATTGCATCTGGACAAAAGGAAGGATGCCAAAAGGAATAAAACTGTATTTTTCATATTCTTAATATTTTGCTAAATAAAGGATCAAACATAAGAATTAATAAAAATAAATCCTAATGACAGAGGTGTTTTTTTGAAAAATAACACTCTGAAGGCGATAAAGACTATGAAATCTGTAAAATTTATTCAGTTCTTTAACGATTGCATCTGTCTTTGGAGGAGTAAAGGCATTTGTTCCATTCGTATTTCTCACAATGTGAAAGAACACATCAATACAAAATTCTGAATTTCCAGTAGTACGTGAACTGGCAGAATTAGAATAAACTGTTGAGTTTGTTGGATGTGGTGTGCCGCAGACTTGCCCAAAAGTCCAGTACATATTGTAAACTGTCAATAAGAGTAAAATCAACTTTTTCATATTATTTTCAGTATTTATTCTCTGTAAATGTTACTTTCTCACTGGGGAATCTGCCGTTTTCTTGTATTTAAAACTACATCCCTCGTCACAAGGATTGCTATATGGTGATAATACTAAATATTTATTCTCAAAGGAATATACGTATGTCCTTGTTAATTGATTGCTTCTAGAATCACATTGAAAAGAAATTTCAATCAAATTAATTGATTCATTTTGACTTAATGTAAGATTTCCATTGTTTACAGAATTTTGACATACTGTAAATTCAGTAGAAGAAAAGCTATTATTCTTCATTAATGACATTGTATATCCATTAGATACACTGGTCCAATTAACAGATACATCTCCTACATTTCCTAGCCACTGTTCTTTGAGTTGCCAAGTTCCATAAATCGAATTTTCTTGTTGTTCATTGACTTTCTCCTCATTACACCCTATAACGAAGAATAACATTGATAAAATTAGAATCATGTTTTTCATGTTAGTTTGCCTAAAGTTATTATCTGATCCTACATTCAAATTCTTTTTGCTTTGTTC
>JAPPDO010000438.1 GCA_028821635.1 Ekhidna sp. | reverse complement strand
ACGTCAAATCCCAAGTCTGCAAATGAAGTGGCAATTACTCTGGCACCTCTGTCATGACCATCCTGACCCATCTTGGCAACGAGAATCCTCGGCCGTCTGCCATCTAGTTCTTCAAACTTATCGGAAAGCTGAAGTGCTTTTTTGAAGTCGTCATTATTTTTTATTGCGGACGAATACACTCCGGAGATTGTTTGATTTGTAGCTCGAAATCTACCGAAAGCTTTTTCCATTGCGAATGAAATTTCCCCTAAAGTAGCGCGTACTCTGGCCGCATTCACGGCGAGATCTAATAGGTTTTTGTTTGATTTTGCACCACTCTCCAAAGCGTTTAAGCAGGCAGCTACCTTCTTATCGTCCCTTGAGGCTTTTATGGCGGCAATTCGATTCAGTTGTTTTTCACGTACCCGATCATTATCAACTTCTAAAATTTCTACTTCAGTCTTCTCATTGGTAATGAATTTATTTACTCCGATGATGGCTTCTTCTCCGGAATCAATTTTTGCTTGTTTTATTGCTGCTGCTTCCTCAATTTTCCTTTTAGGGTAGCCGGCCTCAATAGCTTTTGACATACCTCCCATTTTTTCAATCTCTTGCAAAAGCTCCCAACTTCTCAGTATAAGTTCTTCCGTCAATGATTCTACGAGTCCGGATCCGCCCATTGGGTCTACTACTTTGGTGATGTTGGTCTCTTGTTGGAGATATATCTGGGTATTGCGAGCAATTTTGGCGGAGTAATCTGTGGGTAGCGCAATGGCTTCGTCCAGCGCATTGGTGTGTAGTGATTGTGTGTGTCCTAATACTGCGGCGAGTGCCTCAATGGTGGTTCTTGTGACGTTATTATAGGGGTCTTGAGCTGTGAGACTGTATCCTGATGTTTGGCTATGCGTTCTTAGAGCCATTGATTTCTCATTCTTTGGATGGAAGTCTTTGATAATTTTCGCCCATAAAACTCTTGCGGCTCTCATTTTGGCAATTTCCAAAAACAGATTCATGCCGATGCCCCAAAAAAAAGAAAGCCGAGGGGCAAATGAGTCAATTTTAATTCCTGCATTCACCCCTGTTCTTACATATTCCAGCCCGTCAGCCAGCGTCAATGCAAGCTCTAGCTCGGCGGTTGCACCTGCTTCGTGCATGTGATAGCCACTAATGCTAATTGAATTGAATCGAGGCATCTTTTGGGAGGTATATTTAAAAATGTCTGCAATGATGCGCATTGATTGAGCAGGTGGATAGATGTAAGTGTTTCTAACCATAAATTCTTTAAGGATGTCATTTTGAATGGTGCCCGTCAGCAATTCGGGCGATACTCCTTGCTCCTCAGCGGCAACAATATAAAACGCCATGATTGGAATTACTGCCCCATTCATCGTCATGGAGACGGACATTTGATCTAATGGGATTTGATCAAACAACAGCTTAATATCTTCGACGGAGTCAATGGCTACTCCTGCTTTTCCTACATCACCTTTGACTCTTGGATTATCACTGTCATAGCCTCTATGAGTAGCCAGATCAAAAGCGACAGAAAGTCCTTTTTGGCCGGCGGCCAGGTTTTTACGATAAAATGCGTTTGATTCTTCTGCGGTGCTAAAGCCCGCATACTGACGAATGGTCCATGGCCTTACGGTATACATCGTTGCGTATGGACCTCTTAGATAAGGTGGGATTCCCGCAGAAAACCCTTCCTGAATGAATTTTTTATTGCTCACCGAATAGATTCTTTTACTAATTCCACAATTTTGGCTGTCAAACTTTCAACGAAATAAGACCCGCCACATTGGTCAGAATATGACGTTATTTTACTTTCTTCTCTAATTAAATTGCCAACATTTCTGGTGATTCTTTTATCACCGATTGCAGTAGGTAAGGAGATCGAATGACTTCCTCCCAAAATAGATGCCAGTCCGGCTATCGTGTTAGTAAACCATTGATATTCCGGATTTGAATGAGGTTGTATAGACGAGTGAATGAAGACATCAGGTATTCCCTTTTCAGATGCTAAAAAATATCTTAATGCTCTTACCGTAGCAATTTCCGAGAAGAAGTCAGAAAATGAGTTACGATAGATGTGTTTTTGGTGTTTTAAGCCGTCAAGAATTTCGGATATTTGACTGGCAGGTGAAGATGAGGTATTTCCCTCTACTAAAGTATTATCACAATTCATCCTTGTAAAGATTCCCTTCTGATACACACTAAAAGTTGAGACATCACAACTAGAAGTGTCTATCCCTTTCAACAGCAGTTCGGTGTCAATTTCATTGCTGAGATTAAAAATTATTCCGTCGCACCCCCCTGCTAATCCTTCCAGTGCCTCCGAGTTGGCCTCCCTTTCGTTTTTGACTTGAATTTCTTCATAAAGTTTCCACTGATGTGGAGGTAATTTTTGAAAGAATTGAACCTGATTAGTTAGTTCTGAGAGATCCGTAGAATCGTAGTATGGATTTAGGCTCGGAGTTTCGTGCGACTCCCAGATCAATTCGCTTAGTGGGTCTTCTTTTTTGAGTTGTTTTTTAGCAGCACTTAGCCAATCGTCGAAGTTAGCTTTTGGGAAGTCTGAAAATTGAATGTCTTTCAAGTGAATCTGAATTGTGTTGAACCACTCACAAAATTAGCTAGAATTCGTATGTTAAGAAAAATTGTATTTTTTAAAGAATCTGCAACTGAAAAATTCGATTGCCAGCCAGAAATATTCTTTTGAAAAAGTCAAGTAAAATTTTCATTTTTTTCTAAGTTTTTTTTCTAACATATTTGATGCCCTTTTATTTTTTATGAAAGTCATCTAACTAAAAATGAACTACTCACAACTCGAAACGCAATGCATGAATTGATTTGGAAAAATTGCCTTGAATACATTAGGGAGCGCATTCCTAACCAAAGTTTTAGCACATGGTTTGAGCCTATAAAACCTTTAAAATCAGAAGATAATGTGCTGACAATTCAAGTACCAAATCAGTTTTTTTATGAGTGGTTGGAAGAGCACTTTGTGCTTACGCTGAAGGAGGCTATTTCAAAGGAAATGGGTCCCGGCTCAAGATTAGAATATTCTGTTGTCATAACAGATGATAAGAAAGAAAATTCTAAGGCTACCTCCCTGAAAATCAATGATCTGAAAGATAGAAAAGGTGGCAATCATAATCAACTTAATCC
>JAPPDO010000216.1 GCA_028821635.1 Ekhidna sp. | reverse complement strand
GGCAGGATAAACGTTAATGCCCCAATGCCTCCGACCACGTAAAGGAGAAGGAAGAAGAGGGATTAATTTTCAGCCACAGCACCCGTTGCAGAGGCCCTCGTTAATGCGCTTGCATAATCATCATAAATGACATCACTCCACCGCTGCTCCGCTCTAGCAGCCACATTAACCTCATTAATACCTTTTTTAAGATAATTGACAAATTCGATACTTGACGAATAAGGCTCGCCGAATTCATAAGAATCTTTTAGCAACTCCTGATGCTCCGGTTTAACGACGGATGAGAACACTTCATGAGTTAATGTATAGCTACCCATAAAGAAGGAGGTCAGAAAGAGACCTAATGAGAATAAGAATAAAACAAGTCCGGCAAGTCTGATTACTTTCATGCAAATAGTTTTTCTAATAAGCTTTTTTCCCCGACATCGACCGGTTTGTCCGGAAACTGCTCATTGTATTGTATCTGAATATCACTTTCGTACCGTTTAAAAAACTCGGGATCAAAGTTAGCAGTTTCCAGGTTTTCGATCACATAATCCAGTGTCTTACCTTCTTCCAGCCATTTGTTCCAGACCTCTTGGCGATTCCTGATTCCGAACAGGTTGATGCCTTTTACTACGTTCGTTTCTTTATCAAAAATAATCTTAATACATTTTTTTTTGTCCATACACTCCCAGTAAAAATGATCTTCATTGTCCTTTAGGTGATTAAGCACCGTTCCGTAGGTTTGGTATTCTATGTCAAAGAATTTTGCTGAATTAAACCAAATGCCGGGCTGATACCCGGTTTTTGTGCCGGTGACTGTTTTGGCGACTGTTTCCCCCATCATTCGCCCGACGTACCAAACGGCCTCAATAGCCCTTCGATTCGGTGAATGGGTTCTCATCTGAGCACAATCACCAATGGCATACACGTCCGGATGATTGGTTTCCAAGTATTCATTCACCAGAATGCCTCGATCCGATTCTATGGGAGAATCTTTTACTAAATCAAGGTTTGGATGCACCCCCACTGTCAATCCTACAAACTCACATTCAATTATATCTCCACTTTTGGTTTTTACCGCTCTGACTCGGCCATTCCCATCGTCAAGGATCTCCTTGAGTTCAATTTCTGATCTTAAATCAACATGATGTTCGAGGATGTGTCTGTCGATGAGTTTTGCCTCTTCCACCGGCAGCACCCCGCTCCAGAAGTGTTTCTCCCGAATGAGGTAAGTGACCGGAATGTCTCGAGAGTGCAGCATCTCTGCCATTTCGACCCCAATGAGACCTCCTCCAACTATTACAGCACGATGGATATTTTTGGTGTTCTCCTCCATTAGTTCAAGATCTTGATACGAATAAAGTCCTTGCACACCCGTTAGATTTTGACCCGGCCATCCGAATTTATTAGACTGACTTCCGGCTGCCATAATAAGCTTGTCATAAGCCAGGTCACCACCTTCGGAAAATAGTACCTTTTTAGTATCAAAATCAACAGAGGATACCCATGTGCGTTTGAGTTCGATGCGGTTCTTCTTCCAGAACCAGTCCTCGTAGGGCTTGGTATGTCGGTACTCCATGTGGCCCATGTAGATATACATGAGGGCTGTCCGTGAAAAAAAATAATCGGTTTCTCCGGAGATTACCGTGATTCTGTCATCTGACAGCTTTCGAATAATTCTTGCCGCAGTGATACCTGCGATTCCATTGCCGATAATGACGATATGTTGCATGTATGATAGATGTCTGAAATTAAAGTTACTGATTTTTGACTTTAAATGTTTTTTGGTGCGATAGTCTCACCGGTTAATTATAGATAAACAATTAAACAACAGAAACAAAGATTATCCTATCCCGCTTTTGATCTCGTCTTTCCGTCCTCCCTCTGTGTCCTTTCCGGTTAAATCCCCTCCTAGCGGCAAAGGCCGACCGGTCAGGAGCTATCCTTGACCGTTACGACCTTATTGTTGACCATTCCGAAGTTATTGCAGACTTTCTCGGTGCACTTTGTGGTTAAATCTTTATTGAACTAAGAATAGGTTACAATCTACACCCAGAGAGAGTATCAAAACAAAAAACCTTAAAACATTCTTTTACACCTCATACTTACATCTTTTAACAGAATATACCCTTATCTTTGCATCTTAATTAAATTATTCATGCAAAATTTTGTTATTATGCAATATAGAAGTTTAAAAGTTATTGGAATAACGGCAGCTTGCTTAGGTCTGAGTGTTTCTTGTCAAACAGAAGATCTAAACGATTTGAATAAAGATCAACCCTCTCGTCAAATTGACGTGGATAGCATCTATTCAGTGATTGATACTGATTTCAAAAGTCTAGTAAAGAAAATGAATGACGAAGACCTCACCTTCAATGATGCAACAGAGATTTCGTTACTGACTAAAGAAACTTTCCAACTTGACGAGCTAGGTGCAGCAGAGCCATTCTTTTATCCAGAATACTCTGCAAGGTCTGACGGAGAGAACATTGAAATAAGCGAAGGCGTTCAGGCATTTATAGAAGAATACTCGAAAGCAATGGAAGGGAAGGATTTTGGTGAAGCGATGAACATCATCAACACCAGATTATCAGAAATGGAGTTTAGCGAACCTAATGATGATAATGTGGTCATCACGTTGGCATTAATTGCCTCTAAAGTAGTTCTTGAGACCTATCAGGAGCATCCTGAGTTATTCCTTTCAGGATCGGAAAATGCAAGAAATGATGTTGCATGTGCAAAGGACGTGGCAATAGGGGCAATAGCTGGAGCCGCAATAGGAGCTCTAATTGGTGGGACTATAGGTACATTTATCGTTCCCGGTGCTGGAACGGTGGCTGGCGCATTGAACGGTGCAAGATGGGGTGGAATGATAGGTGCCGCATTCGGTGGATTTGCTGGTGGATTTATGGGTGGAGTACTTGGTGGGGATTGTGTATAATGAAGATAACAAGTAAAAATAAAAGTAGATTAATTTGGTTTACAGTTGGCTTCTTTCTTATGATTCTCATAGGTATCAGCACATTCTTAATTGTGAAGCAGGAAATAACTAGAAGAGGATTATTGTTTCTGCTTTCTTGTGCGCTTGGTTTAGGACTTACGTGGGCTTGGATAGGCCCAAAGGCTGGGCAGTTTTTTAAAGCAAGTATGGCGGAGCGAAGGGCAAGGAAACAAAGTTTTA
>JAPPDO010000024.1:845-3171 GCA_028821635.1 Ekhidna sp. | reverse complement strand
AAATTATGATGAATGGCAGCCAGAAAGACCCTTAGTAATTGGCTAACGAACAAATATCTCTTCATAATCCGCAACGAAGAGAACTTTGCTGAAAAAACTACTTTCAGCTTTAATTATGCAAGATTACTCTTGTTGTTGTCTGTTGTATTTCTCCTTATTCTCGGAATAGCAGTTTATTTGGTGACAATCGTCTTGGAACAATGGCTTGACCCACGCCATGCCCAAAGGGTAATAAACCGGCAGGTAGCAGAACTGACCATAAAGATTGATTCATTGGAGCGATCAGTTGAAAATCAAAATATTTACACAGAGAATGTGAGGAGAATAATTGCGGGAGAAGAAATAGAACAGCCCAAGGAGGATTATTCGGAAGCTGAAGTAAGAACATTAGAGCTTTCGGGCATACTTCAACCCATTGACTCCCAATTTAGAGCTTCATTTGAAAAGTCTGAGCTATCAGATATTGCTGCTTTGCCCATTACCATCTCCTCCTCAGCGTATGAGTTGAGAGATTTATACTTATTTAGTCCTATAGATGGCTATGATGTTACCAAAGGTTTTGATCCTAAGACGAATCATTTTGGTATTGACATCATAGCTAAAAAGGATGAGCCTATCCGGTCGGTAGCCGATGGGGTTGTAATCATATCTTCATGGACATTAGACAGTGGATATGTAATCACAATACAGCACTCAGGGAATTTAATTTCCGTGTATAAGCACAATTCGGAGTTATTTAAAAACGTTGGTAGTTTTGTCGCCGCAGGAGAAGTTATCGCTACCATTGGAAATACAGGAGAACTGACATCAGGGCCACACTTACACCTTGAACTGTGGCACAATGGAAATCCGGTAGATCCGCATGAATACATAGCTTTATAAAAACTTATTTATATGTTGAATAAAAATCATAAAGAAGTGCAGGAGTTGAGTAACTCAAGCAATATTATTGGAAAAGGAACCATTGTTAATGGCAGCATAGAGACTTTCGGCAATATCCGTGTTGAGGGGAGAGTGGTTGGAGATATAAAAACCAAGTCGAAAGCTGCTTTTGGCAGTTCATCTCAGGTGGAGGGAAGTGTGGTTGCCCAAAATGCTGAAGCCGCAGGATGTATTAAAGGCACTATTGAAGTCACTGAGTTACTAATCTTAAAATCTACCGCCTCCATAGACGGAGATATTATCACCAACAAACTATTGGTAGAGTCAGGCGCATCTTTTAATGGCAAATGCAAAATGGGCGTGAAAAGTAAGGAAATAAAAATTGGAAAACCCGAAGGAGAGGCAAAGCAAATTCTCAACGCATAATTCCGGTAAAAACTCTTTCATTCGGTTTTATGCACTCGCTTTTGAACTGGTCATCATAAATCTGATATTAATCGGAGGAGGATGCTTTTTAGATCGTTACTTAGAGACCACTCCAATTTTTGTCCTTATTGGCGTTTTTCTGGGAATGTTCGGAACCATAATGTTGTTATTAAAATTTTCAAAATGAAGAAGTGGAAGCAATTAGCTTTAATAACCACCCTTTTGCTATTGATTAATTATTTTTTCAGTGACCGGTTAAATCTTCATATTTTATACAATTTGATGGTTATTTTCTTTGCAACTCAAACTTTTGTTTTATTTAAAATGGACGAATGGATCCCCAAAGAATGGTTTATCCAAAGTTCACTTTTAAAAATCATCATCAGATTATTGGCTTCCATGATATTTGCACTTGTCTTGATAACCACTTACGAAGATGAATTTAACCTGGTCGTTCAATTTTTAAGTATCTATTTGATATTTATGGTCTTTGAAATAGGATCAGCTTTAACTAACTTGCGGCGAAATTGAGGATTAAGCAACATCCTGACAGAAAAATCTTTATGGTGAAGAGAGTTGATATGGTTCTGAAACCCAATAAGTTTTTACTGATAATGGCATTGATGATGCCGGTGGTGGCCTTCTCAAGCGAAGGCGGTGAGAAAGCATTTAATCCGGCTGAATTGATTAATCACCACATTTCTGATGCACATTCATGGGAGATTTTCCATGGATTCACCGTCCACCTGCCGGTAATTTTATATTCCGAAGAAAAGGGTCTGGACGTTTTCATGTCATCCAATTTCTATGACGAGCAACACAATATCATTCCTTACAATGGATATGAGATGCACCATGAACGTATCTCATCTGAAGACGGAACTCATGTGTTAGACCTATCCGTCACAAAAAATGTGTTGTTCTTATTTTTTGACGCAGCATTATTAATCTTAATCTTTGGATCAGTGGCAAGAGGATATAAAAAGAATGCAGGCAAACCGCCCAAAACCATGCAAGA
>JAPPDO010000024.1:0-835 GCA_028821635.1 Ekhidna sp. | reverse complement strand
TGCTGGCAAAGCTCCAAAAGGCATTCAGGCTTTTTTTGAACCTTTCATATTTTTCATTAGAGATGACATCGCCAAAGCCAACATTGGAGAGAAAAGATATGAAAAATTCCTGCCTTTTTTACTGACCGTCTTCTTTTTCATATGGTTTGGGAACCTACTGGGACTATTGCCGGGTGCAGCAAACCTTACCGGAAACATTTCCGTAACCCTTGTCATGGCGTGTCTGACGCTCGTCGTTACGTTGATGTCAGGTCGGAAGACATACTGGCTGCATATTGCTGATCCTTTGGGTAAATCAATGCCGTGGGCAGGAAAAGCATTATTATACGTTGTTCTGTGGCCGGTGGAAATCATCGGTATTTTCACAAAACCGTTTTCGTTGATGGTTCGCCTGTTTGCAAACATCACCGCAGGACACATTTTGATTTTGAGTATCTTGAGCTTAGCATTTATCTTCAAAAGCTGGGTAGTGGGTGTTGTTGGAGCAGCGTTTGCTATGGCGATGAACTTATTAGAATTATTCGTGGCAATTCTTCAAGCCTATGTGTTTACGATGTTGTCTGCATTATATTTTGGACAGGCAGTAGAAGAAGCCCATCATTAATTTTTTTTTAACTATAAATAAGTAAATGTTATGGGAGCAATTGGAGCAGGTTTAGCAGTACTGGGAGCAGGTCTTGGTATCGGATTGATCGGTAAAGGAGCGACTGAAAGTATTGCACGACAGCCGGAAGCAGCTGGTAAAGTACAAAATGCAATGATTATTTCTGCGGCCCTTATTGAAGGCGCAGCATTATTTGGCGTTGTAGTTGGCTTATTATCCTCTTCCGTAGCT
>JAPPDO010000456.1 GCA_028821635.1 Ekhidna sp. | reverse complement strand
TGAGGGCATACTCCCTAAGGAGCGAAGCACATGGATAGAACCTTTTCTGGGTACCGGTGTGGTTGCATTTAACTTGGGATTCAAAAAGGCTATTCTGAATGATACTAATCCCCACATTATTCGACTGTATAAAGAAATTCAGGGAGGAGAGATTACACCGGCATTAGTCAGAGACTATTTAAAAAGGGAAGGTGAAACTTTATCACATGCCAATGATAACGGATATGATCACTTCAGGTTCATTAAAGATCGGTTTAACAAACAACCAAATTCTCTTGATTTTATCTTTCTCTCTCGTGCTGGCTTTAACGGTATGATGCGTTTCAACAAAAAAGGTGGATGGAATATCCCCTTCTGTAAGAAACCCAATCGTTTTGCGCCTTCGTATATAACCAAAATTGTAAATCAAACGGCTAGAGTTGCTCATGCAATAAGACCTGACTGGGAATTTTATAACAAGCAATTTTCAAAAATTATTCCATTAGCAAAGAAAGATGATCTAATCTATTGCGACCCGCCATATTCTGGCCGATACGTGGATTATTATAATGGATGGACAGAGGAGGATGAGGAACTTTTATTTGTACAGTTGAAAGAATCCCATGCAAATTTTATTTTATCAACATGGCATCACAACGACTATCGTAAGAATGAAATGATAGATAAGTACTGGAGTGACTTCAATATTATTACTAGGGATCATTTTTATCACTCCGGAGGGAAAATCGAGAATAGAAAGCCTATTGTAGAGGCATTGGTATGCAACTTCGAATTGAAAGATAATGTACTGGAACATAACTATAATGATCAAAAGAAAGCCCGGCAGATTTCCTTCTTTAAGCGTGAAGAAGTTACAACACACCGGCCGGCACCCTCATGAAAAATTAGCCACGGCTCGTGCTAAGTAAACATCTCCTTTACTTTTCTACCTTTCCTTTCAGCGTTATGATCTGCGTTGGATTAACCGGATCATTAGAATAAATAGTCAGGCTTTTGTACTGATTACCTCTCAGATCAGAAGTATCGAAGGTTACTTTCAACTGTCTGCTCCTCCCTTTTTTAAGAGCTTTACTTTTAAATTCATACGTTACGCAGTCACAGCTTGACTTAATGGCACGAAATTCCAATTCTTCCTTCCCGACATTGCTCAATTCAAACACGGCCTCAATGATATTACCCTGAGTCACCTCCTCAAAATCAAAAACTCGATCCGATAATGCTAATTTTGGGGCTTGATCTAACTCTTCAGCAGTCATTTCAGGAAAATACTCCTCAACAATCGCCACCACGGAGATACCTCTCCCCTCGCCATCGCTCAACCTAATGTTATCGCTTACAAAACCAAAGTCATTTTTTTTAATTGGATAATAAGTCAGATTTAGCTTGCCAACTTCTCCCGGCTTTAAGGTTGGCGGAGATAATTCGGCAGTTAAGTGTTTCGGGAAAAAGCTATCTGAAGAAAGCCGGGTTAAGGAGTCACTGTTATTATAAATATCAAAGGATTTGGTGATAGGCTTTTCGGTATTGATCTTACCAAAGTTGAGCGTTCGGGAGGCTAGTCTAAAGTCTCCGATGATTACAGGAAACTGCTTTTCAGGTGACTCTGGCTTCGGCTTAACGAAACCTTGTATGTAAAGTGTTTGATTGGAAGCAGCATCCGAGGCAGTTATTTTTAATGATTTTCTAAACTTTCCGGGCCTGTTTCTGGGGTTGTACCTTGCCATTACAAATCCCGAATCTCCGGGCATCACCTCCTCCTTTGTCCAACCCGGAGTAGTGCAGCCACACGATGCTTTAACATTGGTAATCCTGATTGGATTGTCCCCCTCATTTATGAAACGGAACGTATGCTGTGCAAAACCGTTCTCCTCTCTAATCTCACCAAAATCGTGGTCCACTTCTTCAAACTTTATTTTTGTTTGCGCCTGAATGGGAAGAAGACTGAGGATGATTAAAATGCTGGCTATGAATTTCATTTATTAAATACTATTCCTGTTTTTTACGAGGCTAAAATAGATAAGTTTACAAAAATTTTTATTGAATGGCCAGAATACTTACAGGGATTCAAAGCTCCGGGAAGCCTCACTTAGGGAATGTTCTGGGGGTAATAAAACCAGCAATAGCACTATCGAGAAAGGAAGGAAACGAATCGTTCTTCTTCATTGCCGACATGCACTCACTTACAACCATAAAGGATAGTGCACTTAGAAAGCAAAATGTAAATGCTGTTGCTGCCGCCTGGCTGGCTTGCGGCTTTGATACCAGTAAAAATGTATTCTACAGACAATCAAGGATACCTGCCTGCACAGAACTCACATGGTATCTGAGTTGTTTCACGCCTTACCCCATGCTGGCAAATGCACATTCGTTCAAAGACAAAGCAGACAAACTCTCTGATATCAATGCAGGACTTTTCAATTATCCGGTGCTGATGGCTTCAGACATTCTTTTATACAATGCAGCCTATGTGCCGGTAGGTAAAGACCAAAAGCAGCACCTTGAAATGACACGTGACATGGCCTCCTCCTTCAACCACCAATTTGGAGAGACATTCGTCATTCCGGAGGTACTAATCAACGAGGAGGTAATGACAGTTCCGGGCACAGACGGACAGAAGATGAGCAAGAGCTACGGGAATATTATTGATGTATTTCTTCCTGAAAAAGCACTCCGAAAGAATGTCATGCAAATAGTGACAGACAGCACACCGATGGAGGAGCCAAAAAACCCAGATACTTGTAACGTTTTTGCAATCTACCGATTAATCGCATCAAAAGACCAAATCTCTGATATGAGAAAGAAGTATGAAGGTGGGAATTATGGCTATGGTCATGCGAAGCAGGAACTCTTTGAATTGCTATTTGAGAACTTTACCGAGGAGAGAGAAAAGTTCCAGTATTACATGGACAACCTACCAGAATTGGAAACGGAATTAAAAAAAGGTGAACAGAAAGCATCCGAAATTGCCCAGAGTGTACTTAAAAAAGTAAAAATTAAACTGGGATTTTCTTAGTTTAAGGTGAGTTTTATCGAATAAGTCTGATTTAGATGGTTCTATGCGTTTTTAGGACTCAGCAATCTTTTTAGTTTATAACGAATAGCATAAACCTATAAGCTTTTCCTACTCCCTCACAAACTTCAACAAACGCCCGTCCGGTAGCTGCACGAGGTACA
>JAPPDO010000414.1 GCA_028821635.1 Ekhidna sp. | reverse complement strand
TTGAACAGGATTTATTTGATTGTTAGGATTGCCATGATTTTATTTTTGTTTGTATCATGCCTTCGCTGAGCAAACTAACTAACGATTGAACCACAGAGGGCACGGAGAGGATCAACAATAACCCCTGACCAGTCAACAATAAGGTCGTAATGGTCAACAATAATCCCTGACCAGTAACCAATAAGATCGGAACGGTCAACAACAACCCCGTAACAGTTAACAATAACCGCTCAGTGGGGATTTAACCACAAGGGACACAGAGAGATGACGGAAAAGGCAGCTTATAACGCGTGGTGGAGTAATTCTTTATATTCGTTTTCTAATCACTTACCCTTCGTCCGATTGTATTGTAACTCGTTAGCTACTTTCCGAACTTTTTTCCAGACTCTGAACGTGTTCTTGTAACAAATCTTCTCAATATCTTCAGGTGTATATCCCCTCTTCAGCAGTTCGTGGATAAGATTAGGATAAGTGGAAACGTCCTTTAAGCCCTTAGGTAAACTGTCTCCCACTCCGTCATAATCTGATCCGAACCCGACGTGCTCCACACCCACCAGATTTACTACGTGGTCAATGTGATCAGCAACGGTCTCAATGTCTTCATAAACATCATGATCTATGGCATACTGTTTTGCATAGGTCAGGTAGACAGAGTCATCAACGGAGAGATTATTTTCCACCCGATAGTTCGTAAGGTCTTCTATCATTTTTTGACGTGCGTCCTGCGTTTTCTTTGAGAGGAAATTAGACCCGAAATTGATATGAATGACTCCCTGATTTGCCGCAAGTGCCTTAATCAGCGTATCAGGCATATTTCGCTCCCACTCGGGGGTAAATTTTCTGCAAGATGAATGAGAAGCTATCACGGGAGCCTTCGTAATCCTCAGTGCGTCAAACGCCGCACTGTCTGTCACATGAGATATATCGACCATGATTCCCCACTTGTTCATCTCTTTAATCACTTCCTCTCCGAAAGGGCTTACTCCGTTCCAAGTATAAGTGGTATCGTAGGAGGAGTCACAAATTTGATTGTCTTTTGAATGAGTCAGCGTAATGTACCTGATGCCGCGATCAAAGAAATACTTTACGTTATTGAGGTCGTCCTCTATGGGTGCGCCGTTTTCCATGCCCATAGGAAGTGATAGTAGTCTTTTATCAAAATTTTCCTGAATCTCATTCGGCGAAGCTGCCATTGCGAATTTTTCAGGGAAAGCAATGGGAATCCTTGAAACCATATCAATTAATGAATCAGCAAACGCTTTAGCCCCTCCCGATTTTTGGTAATCCGAAGGCACATAAATAGACATGAAAGGAGCATCCAAACCCCCTTTCTTTGACTTAGGGTAATCAAAGTTTCCGGATGTCTCCACAGAAACATCCTCCACTTCCTTCGTGATCATAAATCCTTTTACTCTCATCCGATAGGGCAGGTCTACATGGCCGTCAACGATGATGAACTTATGCGCTAATGAAGCTGCCATATTCCGCTGCTCCTCCTCACTCATTTGGCTAAAGTCTAAGACTTCATTTGAGGACGGCTTGCTGCATCCCGTGATTAAAATAAGAAGGAACAGGGAGAGTATAGGATAGCTTTTGTGTAATTTATTAGTCATCTTTTCTGAATTATTTGATAAATAAGTGACCAATTTACATGAGTTAAACAAAAGATGAAGCCGATCATGTATTCTTTGTTTAAATGAAGCTGTGATGAGGGAGGGTAGATCGGTATAACTGGGCTAAGGCTGTCTCGGAAAAGTTCGTTTCGCTATCTTAGTATTCTTTACAAGTTGGCAGGCATACAAACTGCAGCTTGGGTGTTAGTACCATGAACACATCAATTAAATTAGGGATCATTGGCAAAAAGGACTTTTAGAGATGAAATTGAAGATTTAAGGAAGTATCTCAGTGGGGACGGCAATGAGGATGCCAAAAGACCACTCCTTTATCCGCTTTTCAAAAAACTCTTTAATGATAAGCTCAAAATAAAGTCAGATGCTCACGGGGCTGATGTATACGTGGAAGGCCAACTGATCGTGGAGAGTAAATCAGTCTTTAATCAATGGCTTTCGGGCTTTTTTCAGGCACTTCATTATCACAAGAAATTTGGATTAGCGTATACCGTAATCATGGTTATCGCATACAAATTTGTAGGGATTTGGAAACTCAATAAAATACCGGAGTACGCCGCTATACTTGCAAACACCTCTGACCCCAACGCTTCCCCCAGTAAAATAGGAAAGGAAAACGCCAGGAAAACACAAAAGGCAAAGGCATCGGAAATTAAGAACTCCGCCTCCTATTGGCTTGAACCTAAAGAACTACAAGGAGACATCTTCGCAGGGGCAAAGAACCTTACCACCGGGGCTTATGCAATACTCAATATTCTCAAGAATCTGGACTCCAACAGACTACAGATCAACACGCACAACTTCATTCAGGCAATAGAGCGGATGAAGATTTATTTTGAACACCCAACGGAGGCCATTCATGCTTTTTATTCCATTGTCAATTTCTGGGACATTACCTCAACGGTTGCAGAAGACGAACGTGAGGACGAGATACGTGTGATTGGGTTTAAAGGCCATAAATTCAGCGAACCCGTAGCTATCCGTCCAAAGCATAAAAAAGACTTTATCAAATTCATCGAAAACCAATATGTTTTTACCAATGAAGGCTCAGGATTATCTGCCGATTATTATTTCAGCCGGTTTGACGAAGTCCTCTCCGCTCTGGACCCGGACTATGCCCGGCAGCATGGCATCTTCTTTACGGACGGAAACCTTAGCAAGTTTGCCATGTGGTTTGTCCGTAACTATTATAAGCAAGACCTGGATGAGAATTACATCGTATTCGACCCGGCAGGCGGATCGGGAAACCTAGTGACAAGCTGGAAAGGAAATCTGAAGCATAAGATTGTCTCCGAACTACAACCCGATTTACTGCGAACGATTGAAAAGCGAATGAAGATTGACCCATACCACATCGATCAAGGGTTTACCATCATCCCTAAAACCGCTGAAAACCGCGGGCTCAATTTTCTTGAAATCCCCGCCACAGCATATCTTAAAACGCTCACAAAAGAACTGGAAAGAAAGCAGCTCAAAATGGACAAGCCGCTCGCTTTTCTACTGAACCCGCCTTACAAGAACACCGATGAAAATGTAAAAAACCGCACATCGCAAGCAGCCGAGTACGAGATA
>JAPPDO010000086.1 GCA_028821635.1 Ekhidna sp. | reverse complement strand
GTCTTGTTCCCGCTGACGATTATGTAGAGGTCGGGTCAATGCGTGCATTCTTGATCAGCGCGAAAAAAAAAATTTCATATGATCAGTTTAGTGAAGACCCACAGACATGACGGGATGAGAATGAAAATCCTTTACCGATCAAATACACTATCACCTTTAGAAGGTCTAAGGCATTAGAAGCAGATGATTTTAGTGTTGCATACATAAGTAATCCTAATCGATTGCAATTTGGACTTACAGCAGGAGGTGGACTGCTCTTTGATATTCAAGGAAAGGGCCAGTTGCAGCTGGACTTTAGATATACGTGGGTTCATAGCAATATGGGTATTAATGGAAAAGGCGATTTTTTAGCTTTTACCAGTTATCGGGAAAACTATGAATATTACCATGGGATTGCCACTTTGGGCGTTGCCTATCTGTTTGGCTATGACAGCCAGCTTGCAAGAAAAGGGAAAAGCACTTCCGGCGGTAGTAACAAGAAAAAGAGATAATGGTGAACTGTCCGGAGTCATTTCATTGGAGTATGCTGTAAGGTTATAATTTGTAATGTTTGAATATTTCTATATTAGCCGCTAAAATTGTGTCTGTTTAACGAACTCGTTTCATTGTGATTCAAGCTTTTTTGCATTTCTTAGGAGGAGAAAGAGGGGAAGAAAAGCCGATGCTCCTGCTGCTTGGCAAAGGTTTTTTCATGGGCATCCTTCTGGCAACCTACCAGATAGGTGCTGAGACCTTATTTATAAATGTGTTAGGGGATAAATGGCTAGACAATGCCTTTTTTGCTGCGGGAGCAGCCGGAGTTGTCAGCACAGCCATCTTCGTGTATCTCCAGCGAAAAATTAACTATTCAACACTCATCCTTTCTACTACTTTCCTGATTTTAGTATTTATCGGTGGAATTCGTGCTGCTTTTGAATTTATTGGATATGACGATTCACTAAAGGGCGAGTTTCAAATCCTTCCTTTCGTCTTGTTTGTCATGATCGGCCCGATAACTACCATAATTCTCATCGGATTTTGGGGAGTGTTTGGTAGAGTGTTTGATCTGCGCGCTTCAAAGAGAATCATCGGAGGAATTGATACAGGCCAGTTGATTGCAACGATGATTGCCTTCTTTAGTATTCCTATTTTAACTACTTACGTCATTGACGAAACGTATGATTTGCTTCTAATATCATCCATAGCCGCCATCGGCGTTTTTGTGTTCACATTTTTATTAACCATCAATTTCAACCTCAATAAAGCCTCAAATGTGTTAAAAGGCGCAGATGCCAGGAAAGTGAACTTTGTAACCTTGATAAAGGATAAATATTTGCGATTACTTTCTGTATTTCTTATTTTCTCCACCGGCGTAGCGATTTTTACTGAATACACATTTTTGAGTGCTACGGAGACGATGTATCCTGAACAGGATGAACTATCTAATTTCTTATCCTTCTTCTCTGGAACGGTTATACTCCTCTCCTTCTTTATACAAAGTTTTATTAATGACTTTATTATAGGCCGCTTTGGGCTGAAAATTGCTCTAATGCTAATGCCTTTAATTTTAATCTTATTTACCACCGGAGCAATCGTCGTTGGTCACATTTTTGGATATGAGGTCAAAACGGACAGTTTCATTCTGTTTTTCGTCTTGACCGGAACAGCAAGATTATTTACTGCCGCCCTGAGGGATGCACTGGAAAGCCCCGCATTTAAATTATTCTTTTTGCCGTTAGACTTTAAAATTCGCTTTGATATTCAAACAAGAGTTGAAGGGGTTATTGGTGAAATGGGAGCTTTTTTAGCCGGCACTATTCAAATGGCTCTCGGGCTTCTGGTCTTTTTTAAGCTGATCCACTATTCATACTTTATTTTGTTATTGTCAGGAGTCGTAATTTATCTCTCCATAAAACTGTTTGAGGAGTACAAGAAGACGTTGAAAAATACACTTGAAAAGCAAAAAGCAGATCTTAAAGGAGAGGGCAAACGGAATGAATACACTACCGCTAATATCTTAAAGCGTGAGATCAAATCGAAAGAAGTTTACCGTGTAATCAATGCCTTAAAACTTTTTGAAAAACTTGACCCTATTGAGTTTGAGTTTACACTTCTGGATTTGATCAATCACAGAAATCCTGAACTTCGTAAATACGGCTATCGAAAACTTGGAGAGAGACTTTGCTGGGAAGCCTATGACATTGTCTCCAAAGATTTCAAATCCGAAGGAAATAAGGAAGTACTTCCCGTAGCAAAAGAGGCAGTTAAGAAGTTGCACGCCGCCGTTTCATTCAATTTAACGGATGTTTCGATAAAAGAATTGGTAAGGTCAACCGAAGTCAGCAACAGAGTAAGAGGTGCCCAGTTGCTGGCAATGGCCACAGAAGAAAAACACATTGCTTACATCAGTGAATTACTTCGAGACATTAACCCTCATGTAAGAACCGCAGCTATGTTGAGTGCCGGTAAAGTGAGAAGATCGGAACTCTGGCCTGTTTTGATTGAAAATCTCCATCTTTCAAACTACGGAAATGTTGCCATGTCCGCACTTAAATTGGCAGGAGAAAGTGCTCTCTATACACTTGATACTGCATTTTATAAAACGGGACAACATCACCTGACCATGCTTAGGATCATTCAAATTATTGGGAGAATAGGAGGCAGAGGAGCAATTGAGTTGCTTTGGAAGAAGATTGACTTTCCCGATAGAAAGATTCTTAATCAATTACTATTGTCATTAAGTTACTCCGGATTTGTAACAAGAGATTTTCAGTCTGCCCGAATTAAACTTGCATTAGAAACAGAAATCGGAGATATAGCCTGGAATATAAAATCCGGTTTAGAAATTCCTAAAAAGCATGAGACAGATATGCTAATGAGATCAGCGATGGAAGAAGAGGACACCAATAACTACGATAATATCTTCATGTTTCTCTCAATGCTCTACGACCCTCAAAGTGTGAGATTGACAAAGGAAAACATCATGAGCGGAACTACCGAAAGCATAACGTTTGCCGTAGAGATGATGGATGTTTTCGTCGAAGAAGAGTTGAAAACAAAACTGTTGCCTGTCATGGATGATCTGAAAATTCAGGAAAGACTTGCCAAACTACAAAATAATTATCCGCCCGAAGAATTTGATTCTTACGAAGATTTACTTCTCCAAATAATTAACAGAGACTTTAACCGTATCAACAAATACACCAAAACTCAAACAATGTTTAAGTTCAGTGAGCTAAGCTC
>JAPPDO010000079.1 GCA_028821635.1 Ekhidna sp. | reverse complement strand
CTCGTAAGTTCGGGTTGATGTGAGTTTTAGATTGATTGGATTAATTTGATAGTTAGTCTCTAAAAATTGCTTCACTTTTTCTAAGCCGAATTGATTTACTTCTGCATAATCATACCCTTTAGATTTTAAGAAATTACAAATCTTTTGAATTCCTGCCTGACTGAATCCGGCAGCTAGATTAATAATGAAATCAACAAAGCACCCGCTTGCACCCCATGAGTAAATGGATACTGTTTTTGTTATAGAATCTATCTCAACGGAGAATTCTTGTCTGATAAACTTTTTTAATTCAGCAAAATCTACATCGCTCATTGATTCAGTTTCAATAGATAATGCAACTTCCAAATTAGAGGTTAATTCAAAATCTTCCTGATTTTCAGATACAAGCCTACACTTTTTGTTTAAATAATTTATTACATCACGATCTCCTTCACCACACAAGTTCTCAAATCGGATCAAAGGTATTTCGTTATCTGGCCAAATTAATTCAATGGCAATAGCTTCTCCTCTGTCTAAGTCATCAACAATGCTTTCTACGGCTTCATCTGTCTCATATAATGCAGAATAGATACAATGCTCCGACAGAACTTTCATATCATCGTTCATAACTTGGTTATATATGTCTATTCTGAATTTCATTATGTTCTACAACTTACTTTATAAAACAAATCTAACCAAATAATTCCTGCATATTAGCCACCTTTGAAGTGTAAAAAGAGATAACAAGTGACTATAAGCAGCTACATTGACAGCCTCAATGAAAGATACCAATCCGGAAGTGCCACCGAGCACACTTTTAGAGGGAACTTACAGCATCTTCTGGAAAGCCTGGAACCAAGCATCCGAGCCATCAACGAACCCAAAAGAAGAGACTGTGGGGCACCCGATTATATTCTAACCAAAGAGGATATTCCCGTAGGTTTTATTGAAACCAAAAACATTGGAGACAAAGACCTTGAAGGCATAAAGGAAAACAAAGAGCAGTTTGATCGCTACAAGGCCTCTTTGAACAACCTGATTTTTACCGACTACCTCCACTTTCACCTCTATCGGGAAGGCGTGTTCGTTATCAAAATTGCCATCGCAGCAGTCACGGACAAAGGGATAAAATCACTGCCTGAAAACTTTGGACGCTTTAAAAACCTCATCAAAGACTTTTGTAAGCACACTGGGCAGACCATAAAAAGCCCTAAAAAACTGGCTGAGATGATGGCAGGCAAAGCCCGGCTCCTTTCGGATATTGTGGGCAAAGCACTGATAAGCGACGAGGACAACCGGGAGGACAGTACGATCAAAGATCAGATGGCTGCATTCAAGCAATTTTTGATTCACGACATTACCCCGCAAGGCTTTGCGGATGTGTACGCTCAGACCATCGCTTATGGGATGTTTGCAGCAAGATTGCATGACCCGTACCGGACACGTTTAGCCGGCAGAAAGCGGCGGAGCTCATCCCAAAATCAAATCCGTTCCTTAGAAAACTCTTTGGATACATTGCAGGCCCTGACATTGACGACCGTATCCGGTGGGTGGTGGATGACCTGACGGATATTTTTCGGGCTTGCAACGTAAAAGAACTCCTCAAAGACTATGGCAAGACCACCCAAAAGGAAGATTCCGTCATTCATTTTTATGAAACATTTTTGAGCGAGTACGATCCCAAACTCCGTAAGTCCAGAGGTGTTTGGTACACCCCGCAGCCGGTGGTCAGCTTCATCGTAAGAGCAGTGGATGAAATCCTGAAAACCGAATTTAACCTGCCCCAAGGGCTGGCAGACACAAGCAAAACCACCATAAAGGCAGCTTCGCAAACGCCGAATAAACCAATGGAGCCGGCGTGGATAAGTCAGGAAGTGCATAAGGTACAGATCCTTGACCCCGCCACAGGCACGGGAACATTCCTTGCCGAAGTGGTCAGGCTCATTCATAAAAAGTTTAAAGGGCAGCAGGGCATCTGGATCAGCTATGTAGAAAACGACTTACTGCCCCGACTCAACGGCTTTGAGCTCCTCATGGCAAGCTACGCCATGGCACACCTCAAACTGGATTTGCTATTATCCGAAACAGGCTTTAAGGCCACCACAGAGCAAAGGCTAAAGGTGTACCTGACCAATAGCCTGGAAGAAAGCCACCCCGATGCCGGAACCCTCTTTGCCAACTGGCTGAGTGCAGAAGCCAACGAAGCCAATCACATCAAACGAGATACACCGGTCATGTGCGTGATTGGAAACCCGCCCTACAGTGGAGAAAGTGCCAACAAAGGGGAGTGGATTATGAACCTCATGGAAGACTACAAAAAAGAACCGGGCGGAAAGGAAAAACTGAAAGAGCGTAATTCAAAAGCGATAAATGATGATTATGTAAAATTCATTCGCTTCTCATCGCACCTGATAGAGAAAACCGGAGAGGGCATTCTTGCCTTCATCAATCCTCACGGCTTTTTAGATAATCCCACATTTAGAGGAATGCGCTGGCACTTGCTGAAAACGTATGATAAGATTTACACCATAGACCTGCATGGAAACGCTAGAAAGAAAGAAACCACACCCAACGGAAGTCCCGACCAAAATGTTTTTAACATTCAGCAGGGGGTATCAGTAAACATCTTTGTGAAAAAAAGAAAATAAGTGGAACCAACCAAAACCCAAATAAATAAACTGGGAGACCGCATCAGAAAAGGGAAAACCCGAGAAGGTGACGAGAAACTATTAGATGAGTTCAGAAGTTCTTACGATGAAGCTTTTGAAACAATATCGGCAGAAATAAAGCAAATATTAAAACCACTATCAGGAAAAACGACCCTTACCAACCGCCAAACCAAAACCAGTATCTCTATCAAAGAAAAACTCATACGGTTGAAAGGAAGACTGAGTGAAATGCAGGATATTAGAGGATGTCGTATGGTGGCAAATGATTTAGCCATTTGCGATACAGTTGTAGAAAAAATTAAAAAATCTAAGTTGAACATCGTTAAAGTAGATAATCGAAATGATGATATCGGATATAGGGCAATACACGTGATTGTGACGGTCAAAGAAAAACCTGTAGAAATTCAGATAAGAACAAGGCTACAGGATATTTGGGCAAATATCTGTGAGAAATATTCCTCTAAACAAAACGACTTGAAGTATGGAAGTAGAGATAAAAAAATCAAATCAAGTTAAAAGAAACTTTCAGAGGACAATGAAGTAATAGAAACTAAGATATATAAAAATCAACCTTTAATAAAAAAATATATTCTGTCATTA
>JAPPDO010000040.1 GCA_028821635.1 Ekhidna sp. | reverse complement strand
CTCGTTGTAATTGATGCGGATGACTCAGACCTTAAAAGGACGCTGATACCGGTGATTGAAGATGACCTATATACTCATACAGCAGAGAGTCTTATCTCCCGATCCGCTGCAAAACTTAAAGCATTAGGCTATGAAGCTCGAATCCATGCCCGACAGATTAACTTCTTTTACTTAAAAAATGATCTCCGTGAACGTATTGAAAAGAAAGGCAATGAGTTTGAGGTATTAAATACGGACTTCAGATTTTCAGAAAGGGAGATTAAAAACCTTATTCACAATCAGCCGGAAGAATTTAGCCCCGGTGTGGCTTTAAGGCCGCTTTATCAGGAAATGATTCTCCCTAATCTCGCCTATGTCGGAGGACCTTCCGAGCTAATATATTGGTTACAACTAAAAGCTATTTTCGATCATTTCGAGACACCTTTCCCGATACTCATGCCGAGGAACTTTAGCCTCGTATGTCCGCTTGCACACAAGCGAAAATGGGATAAGACGGGATTTTCAACAAGAGATCTATTTCTTGATACCGACCGGCTCATGACAAAATGGGTGGCTCAAAATGCGTTAAAAGGCATTTCTTATGAAGAAGAATTGACCCAACTGCAAAAAGCCGGGCTAACGAGCAAATCCAAAGCCAGTCAGGTTGACCCCACGCTCGCTCAGCACCTTGAAGCCATTTATGTCTCTTTTTCTAAAAAATTGAAGAATGCGGAAAAGAAAATGATCCGTGCTGAAAAAAGAAAATATGGAGAGAAAGGGTCTCAGATTGAGGATGTAAAAAACACGTTATTCCCCGATGGGACGCTACAGGAAAGAAAAGAAAACTTTCTGAAATTTTATTTGAAAAACCCACAGTTTATCCGGAACCTGATGGAAATATTTGATCCATTCAATTATCAGATGTACATCGTCTACGAATAGTTTATGAACATCAAAGTACCCACCCTTCTCATCGACGAGGAAAAGTGCCGAAAGAACATCCGGAAGATGGCTGAAAAGACCTTCAAAGCCAAAGCAACTCTGCGCCCTCATTTTAAAACCCATCATTCAGCGACGATAGCAGGCTGGTACCGGGAGTTAGGGGTAAGTCAGTGCACGGTCAGTTCCGTTTCGATGGCTAATTACTTCGCCGGACATGGCTGGAAAGATATTACCATCGCATTTCCATACAACCCATTGGAGTCGGCGGAGATAAACGCCCTTGCCGGTAAAGTAAACCTTAATATACTTCTTGAATCAAATGAAAGTGTAATACACGCTAAGGAAAACCTCGAAAACAAAGCAGGTTACTTTGTGAAGATTGATGTAGGTACGCACCGCACCGGAATTGACCCCGAAGATGAAGATTTAATTAGCGACGTTGTAAATGCCTGCGGGGAGAAGTTCGCATTCAGAGGCTTTCTTGCCCATGTAGGGCACACCTATGGGCCAGGAACGACAGAAAATAGTCAAGACATCTTCGACCAAACGGAGAAGATACTCATTCCACTGAGGAAGAAGTTTGGAGGGATTCTTTCGTATGGTGACACGCCCTCATGCAGCATGGTCGAAAATCTTTCAACTTATGATGAACTCCGTCCCGGAAACTTCATCTTCTATGATTGGATGCAGCACAAGATAGGTGCTTGCACCATTGATGAGGTTGCCATTTGCATGGCCGCCCCTGTGGTCGCCGTCCACCCGAAGCGAAAAGAGGTCATTATTTACGGAGGGGCCGTGCATCTCTCAACGGACTTTTTACCCACCAAGAGTGGAAAGTGCTTTGGAAAAGTGGTCAGACTCACTACCAATGGTTGGGACACTGCATTGATAGGTAGTGTGAATCGTCTCTCTCAGGAACATGGAATTATCCGATTATCCGAAAAATCTATCAATGATGTTAAATTTGGAGATACAATTGGCGTAATTCCTATACATTCGTGTCTCACTGCGGATATTCAGGGACATTACCTTTCTACCAATGGAAAACGAATTGAAAAAATTGCTAAGGTTTAAACTTTTTTTTGGAATAGTGCTGCTTTCAGCATCGGTTCGTTCCGGTGCAGCAACCCTTACCGGTGCTGAAGAAGATTCCATTGACATGATGATTGGACAAATGATTATGGTCGGCGTAGGTGATTTCAATTTGGTAGAACGGAATAAAGTCATTTTTCAAGAAATAAAAAGCGGGAAAGTAGGAGGGGTCGTTCTTTACGAAAAAAATATCCTGTTTGAAAATCCAAAATCAGAACTCGCACTGCTCATAGAAACACTCCAGAAACATGCGGATATCCCCCTTTTTATAAGCATTGATGAGGAAGGCGGTCAGGTCAGCAGAATGAAAACCAGGTATGGCTTCCCCAATAGTGTCTCCGCCCAATACCTTGGCAAACTTGATAATCTTGACTCAACCCGCTTCTATGCCCGACAGACGGCAGGGTTGCTGAACAGCTTTGGAATAAACATGAATTATGCACCGGTAGTAGACGTGAACCTTAATCCCGGGAATCCGGTAATTGGAAGGAAGGAAAGAAGCGTCTCCGGTGACTACCATAACGTCACTAAACATGCAAATGCAGTCATTGAAGCGCATAAAAAACAAGGTGTCATTCCCGTTTTGAAACACTTCCCGGGACATGGCAGCAGTCGCAACGACACACATATCGGCCTTACCGACGTGACTGAAACATGGCAAATAGAAGAAGTTTACCCTTATGCAGCATTGATTGACAGTGGTAAGGTGCAGGCAGTCATGACGGCACATATCGTTAATAAATTATTGGATGAAGCAAAAAATCCAGCCACATTATCGAAAAGAGTCGTCTCCGGACTTTTGAGGGACTTCCTCCGTTATGACGGGGTGATTATTTCAGACGACATGCAGATGGGTGCCATCAGTAAGGCGTATGGACTGCGAGAGTCGATAAAAATGTCGCTGCTTGCCGGAGTAGATATACTTATGTTCGCAAATAATGTTAGAGATGACGACCGAACCGCTGCCGCTACTATTCACGCCATCATTAAAGACCTCCTCTTTGAAGGACTCATTTCAAAAGAACGAATTCTTCAGTCATACCGCCGAATTATCAAATTAAAGAAGACAGCAGGATTATGTGACCCTGATTACTTCAAAACCCTGAAAAGAAAGCTCAAAGCCCATCGCCGAACTTCTTCCAATCCCAACGTGGAAAGATGAAAAAGAAAGGAAGAACAACTTACTCATTTAAAAGGTATATTAAGGTGTAGTTACAAACGACACCTAGAGAAAACATTT
>JAPPDO010000272.1 GCA_028821635.1 Ekhidna sp. | reverse complement strand
TTGGTATTTCCATAGTACACATGATAGTTTGCTAAACTTTCGGCGATGCCTCTCATCGTACTATTTGAGGATACAAAAGAATTTTCTATCTGATTTCTCAACTTTTGAAATTCTTTATCATCAATCAATTCATTTTTAACCCGCTCAATTTCTTTATCCATGGCTGCGCCAAGGTCTTCTACACTATTCCCTACATTTACCAGGCCAAAAGCAATAAAGACCCCGGCATCTTCTAAGGCTAATGGAATTGAAGCGACCTGAACCGCAAGTTGTTGATTATCTACTATTTCTTTTTGAAATCTTGAACTCTGCCCTCCTGACAATAAGGTGGTGACCATCGCTAGTGCATAATAATCATCAGACCCCTGTTCAGTCATTTGATATGCCTGTATCACGGCCGGCAGTTGGATGTTGTCAAAAACTTCTGCCTTTATTTTACCTAACTTCTGTGCTTCAATTTTCGGTCTGGGAATTTCTTTTGTCCCTTTGGGGATTTCTCCAAACCACTTTTTCACCATATCTTTTGCTTCAGGCATACTGATATCTCCGGCTATAGCGAGTGTGGCATTATTAGGCACATAGAAGGTATTGAAAAAATCTTTAAAATCACCCTCATTTGCTGCGTCAATATCTTCAAAAGACCCAATCGGAGTCCATCCATACGGTGTTCCTTTAAATACCCTTGAAAAGGTCTCTTCAAGAATGGACCCATAAGGCTGATTGTCAATCCTCAATCTTTTCTCTTCTTTAACTACTTCTTTTTGAGTGGCAATACCGGTAGAATCTATTACCGGATGCAACATTCTTTCAGATTCTAAATAAAGAGCGATTTCTAACTGATGAGAAGGAATCGTTTCATAGTAGAATGTTCGGTCAAAATTTGTATTGGCATTGCTCGCTCCTCCTGCTTTATCCAGTATCTTATCAAATTCTCCCCGCTTGACGTTTTTAGATCCTTCAAACATTAAATGTTCAAAGAAATGTGCAAAGCCGGTTCTTCCTTTAGATTCATTTTTTGAGCCTACATGATACAGCACAGACACATTAACAATCGGAGTTGTATTGTCCTGATGCAAAATCACGTACAGACCATTTGCTAAATCATACTCTTCAAATTCAATTCGCCTTTCTTGTGAAAGTGCAAAGAGTAAAGTGAATGAATAGATGAACGTTAAAATATATTTCATATTCAATAAATATTAGGTTATTCAATTATTACATAAAATCAATATTACGGCTAATTGTTCACTTACGAGGATTTAATTTTCCTTAAAATTTCCTTTGCCTCTCCTCTTTCAAATCTTGAGCCGTATTTGCTTACGATTGCGGAACTCGCAGCACTTGCTAACTTACCTGCTTCAGTATGGCCTAGACCGTTGTTAATACCATAAAGAAATGCTCCTGCAAACATATCACCCGCACCGGTTGTATCAATTGCTTTGGTGCGAAAGGGAGCTACGTCGATGAATTTCGACCCATCATAGACCAGAGATCCTTCCTCTCCCAGAGTTACTACAAATTCCTTCGCTACTCTTTTTAATGCTGCTTTAATATCCTCCAATCCGAATACGCCAGTGTATAGCTTAGCCTCTTCAATATTGCAGAAAAGCAGATCAATACCGTCGCCAACAATCCCCTTCATCTGATCTTTAAAATATTTTACCATGGCCGGGTCCCAAAAAGTGAGGCTTGTTTTTACGCCGCTTTCCTGTGCTATTTTCTTTGCCTCCAGAATCGTTTGATAACCGGTTTCTGAAGAAACTAAGGCCCCTTCCAGATAAACGTAATTGGAATTTTTAATCGCTTCAGGAACTAACTCATTAACAGATAAATCAGCGGTTACCCCCAAATAAGTATTCATTGTCCGCTCTGCATCTGATGTAATCATCACCAGACACTTTCCTGTAATCCCCCGAAGTAAATTATCGGGATCCAGATTGGTGTCTACTCCCGCCTCGTTAAGCTCGTCAATATAAAACGCCCCGTCTGCGTCATTCGCAACCTTGCAGATATAAAAACCTTTGCCGCCCAGGTTACTCATTCCAACGATTGTGTTTGCGGCAGAACCACCCCCTTGTTTTTTTCTTATTTTTTCTTTCGCAGCCTTCAAGACTGTTTGCTGTCTCTCCTCATCAACCAAGGTCATTAAACCTTTTTTAATCCCATTTTCCTTAAAGAAATCATCCGTTACTTCTATTTCATAATCTACTATCGCATTGCCAATAGCACATACATCATACCTTTTTGACATAATATTTACTATAGTTTAATTAAAATTTTTGCTCTGCCCGGATAGTTTGTGATGATTCCGTCAACACCCAGATCTGTCAGTTTCTTCATCTCTTTAACTTTATTCATAGTCCAGGAAATGACGAGCATACCATTCGCCTGAATGTCAACTTCCCTTTTTTGCTTTTCTGTCAATGAATAAGCTACTAACAGAAAAAAACTCTCCTCGTTTTTTGCCAGTTTACATCTGCCCCGGCTTTATGTTATTATGTACCGCAGGGTCGTTGCCACCAATAGCAACCTCTTAGGAAACAAAAACAAATCTCTCTTCCTTTGATCCCAAATGTAAATTAAGAAAGCATTTATCTGCGTGCTTACTGCCAAGGTTTTTTGCAATCTTCTCAAGATGCTGCCAATAAAAAGAAGTAACACGCTTTCATTCAAGCGTATCAACGAGAGCCCCTACTCCCTGACAAACTTCAGCAAATGCCCGTCCGGTAGCTGCACGAGGTACAAGCCGCTGCGCAGGGAGGAGATGTCTACCTTTACGTTGGTGGTGCCTTCCAGCAAGGACTTGCCGCTTAAACTCAGAATCTTGAACGTCCCTCCGACGGAAGATCGCACCTCCAGATAGCTGCCCGAAGGGTTGGGGAAGATGACAACTTCCGCCGCATCCTCCGCTGCACCGAGAGGGGCTTCCGTAATCGTCACCCGCTGCGTCTGCGTGACCGTGTTGCCCGCCTCATCTTCATACGTCCATGTAATCATCGTGCTTGCGGTAATGGGGAAGACAGCATCGGTCGTGGCCATGACCTGCCCGTCGCAGTTGTCGGTGGCAGTGGGAGTGGTCACCGCCGTTCTCGCAAGCGAACCCGCTGCGGTGAGTGCCGGCAGGTTATCAACATCCGGCACCGGGGCTTCGGTATCTGCTATGGTTACTTCCTGTGTCTGTGTGGTGCTGTTGCCGCTATCATTGTAAGTCCACGTAATCGTGCTGTTTGTGGTGATTGGCAAGGTGGTAGTA
>JAPPDO010000018.1 GCA_028821635.1 Ekhidna sp. | reverse complement strand
GATTGACCAGTTGGGAAAACAGTCCCAGAGGCAAAATCCTGAAGTCTGATGTGTCTGTTGCAAAGAACTACCTGTCGAAAGAAGAACTGGAATCTCTTGGGCGTATCGTCAACGCCTATATTGACCTCGCCGAAGACCGGGCACAGCGCAAGATTCCCATGACAATGGAGGACTGGACAAAACGGCTCGATATATTTCTCGCAGCTTTTGACCGGCAGATATTGAAAGACAGCGGACAAGTCAGTGCCGAGATTGCCAGAGCCCATGCCGAAAGCGAATTTGAGAAATACCGAATTGTCCAGGATCGGCTGTTTGAATCTGATTTTGATAGAGAAACCAAAGAATTGGAACGACAACTGGGGCGGAAAGACGAGGGTGAAAAATGAGAAGATACCGCGATTATTTGATCGAAAAACTTTCTGACCGCGAGAGATCCATCTCCTACCTTCAAACGGTATTGGAAGAGCACGAAAAAGATCCAGATGGTGCCGCGCTTTATTACGGATTCAGCGCGGCTGTTGAAGGACAAGGCGGTGCGCGAGAATTTGCGCGAAAGACGCATAGCAATCCTCAAGATGTGGCGAATGCCATGTCGAGTAAGGACGAGACGCTGATTGCGAACATCATCGTCCAACTGCCCACGCCGCAATGCGAGATTTCTGAAACAGAGAAATTGCAGGCGGTCAAGACATAAAGCAGGAGGGCAAAATCAAAAGGTATCCGCAGATGGACGCAGATGAAGGACAGAGATATGGATAAAAAACTTTCAGAAAATCCTACCGAGATTGTTAGCGAAAGCAAAACTTCTGATGATCGTGCAGCCGGTCTTGTGCAGTTAGTCCAGTCATGGATGGATGAGGGCGATGCTGACGAACAGAGGGAAACGCTCGAGTACCTCATTCACGCTTTGGATGAAGACCGGCTCTCCAGTCGCAAGCTCTTCCCGAAGGAACTGCAAGGAAAGAGTTGGTGAGCCAGAAGTACTGCACAGTTCAACAGGAGATAATAGAATGACAGTGAAAAATGGGCAGTTGCCGAAGGGATGGCGGGAAGCTCAGCTTGGTGAATTTATGGAATTTAAAAATGGATTAAACACCAGGAAAGAAAACTATGGTAGCGGCGTCAAATTTGTGAATGTGATGGATGTCTTTAGCCATAATTATCTCTATGCAGATGATGTTATTGGTTCGGTTCAAGTTACTAAAAAACAATTGGTTGACTATTCAGTTAAATATGGAGATGTTTTATTTAATAGAACCTCCGAAACATTTGAAGAGATCGCCATGTCATCTGTATATCTCGATAAAAAGGAAATAATTTTCGGAGGATTTGTTATTAGAGGAAGACAAAAGTCCAACATCCTTGTTCCCGAATATTCTGCCTATTGTTTTCAGACTCACACTGTACGGAGAGAATTGATAAGGCGAGGACAAGGGGCTGTTCGTGTAAATATTGGACAAAAGGACTTATCAAAAATTCCGATTGTTATTCCACCTGTAAATGAACAAAAAGCCATTGCGTCTTTGCTGGAAAAATGGGACACGGTCATTGAGAGAACCGAAGCACTGATAGAGGCGAAGGAAAAACGGTTTAAGTGGTTGCTGAAAACGCTCATCAGCGACCAGCAGGATAATCCTGAATGGCGAAAAGTGAAACTTGGCGATGTATTTGGCAAACAATTAGTTATTGAAAAAGGGAAAATGCTCACGCTGAAACAGGTAATTCCTGGAGATTTTCCAGTTATTGCTAGTGGGCAAAATTATGCTTCTTTCCACAATGATTATACCCATAATACTAAAACTATAACTATCAGTGGGTCAGGGGCTTATGCGGGTTTCATTTGGTTCCATGACTACCCTATTTTTGCTACTGATTGTAATGTCATTACAGCCGTATCGGGAATTATGGAATATTTCTACTATGCAATAAAAATACACCAAAATCGCCTTTATAGCCTTCAGTCTGGTGGGGCACAGCCCCATATCTATGCCAAAGATATCGCAGTCCTTGATATTGTTATTCCATCCATTAAAGAACAAAAATCTATCGCCTATCAACTCGATACCGCTCAGCGAGAAATAGATTTACTGAAACAACTCGCCGAACAATACCACACACACAAACGCGGATTGATGCAGAAGTTGCTGACAGGAAAATGGAGGATAAATCCAAACACGAAGGCAGAGGATGTGAATTTTATAAAAAAAGGAGCGACCAGCCTCAAATGAGGAGGATTACTGAAAAGGAGCAATCCTCACTGGTCACTAATATAATCATGTGCCATTATGCTGCATTTGTCAACCAAGTAAATGCTTAAAAGAAAAAAATTAAAATGGATTTTTGTGGTAGATCAGGAGGATATGATGAGAAATTTTAGAATTATCGTTGAAAGATATTCCGATGGCTATGTGGGATATCCGCTCGGATTGAAGGGGATCGTCGTTGGACAAGGAGATACTTATGAAGAGGCATTGGCAGATGTAAAATCTGCTATTCGGTTTCATATTGAGACGTTTGATGAAGATCCGCTCGATTGACTATACGAGATTATTTTATCGAAATAATGAGCAAGGAACCTTCGCAAAACCCTACTATCCACCCTCCCTTAAGATAGGAAATCATGAATGTCTAACGTAATGGGAAAAATGAACTCACTCCGAGTGGCGATGGCTATCGTCGAGACTGCTAGCTCAGAAATTCAAATCCTTATGGGCAAGGGTTTAGTTCGTATCCAAAAAAGCCCTCTTAAAGATGGGGCTGAAAGTTATTTTGTACGACTGCCTGAAAGGCCTGAGCAGATACCTTACGGTAGATTGCTTCTATTACAGATAGAAGTTGGCCTTGGATTAGAATTAGTGCTAAAAATTTTAATCAAAGATTTCGAGCGTTGTCATCACAAACATAGTCTGAAATACTTATACAGGCAATTAGATGATGATTGGACACAAGAGATAGACAGATGCTACAGAAGGTGTAGGATGTATGATTCAGGGAGATATCCAATCATAAAAGGACGTGAGAGATTAAAGCAAAAACACTACTTTGTCAAAGCTCTCAACCCACCTGAAACGGCTGAAGATTATTTTTCTTGGTGTGATAACCACAAACTGTTTACTTCAAGATATGAGTATCTTGAGCTACATAAAACAGGAACGAGGTTTATTATATTGCCTCTGCGAGCACTCGAGTTCTTAAGGGCTTTAGTAACAAGTGACAAAATTTTAACTCACTGCGGATTTGATCCTATGAGCGAGAGTTTAGAAAAT
>JAPPDO010000166.1 GCA_028821635.1 Ekhidna sp. | reverse complement strand
GTCCTGACGCTTTTTGACATTGTTGCATATATGAACTTATGAGATCTGAACCAGTTATCTATCTCCACCTCAGGAATTTTGTCTTCAACTCCTACTACCCTCATTCTCACCATGTATTCATCAAGTTTTATGGGTAGAGCCTCCATGAGTGTAAAGTGATAGCGTATGTATTTGATTTCGACTAATGACCAGTCTATACCAAAACCTTTTGATTCCTTTTTCAAAAGTTCTTCAAATTTCTCCTGAAAATTAACTTTCATGATTACCTCCCCGTATAAAAGAACGGAATTAGTCGTTTTGGACTTGCAGTAATTTTAATTCGCAATGAGTAGATACGGGCTTAGTTAAATCTAATATAACATTTTGCGATAAACAATTGTGGGCTTAGGATTTCATACCCAACCTTTTCTTCTCGATTCAATAACAATATTAGGATCAATTGGAGAGTTTCGACAGAAGTTAATGCGTCTAATAGTTTGTTTAACAGTGTCAATGAATTGGGAGTGTGCGTATGGTGATACGACAATCTTTTGGATTAATATGCTTGCTGATTCTATTTTTAATTGTAAGGTTTCTGTATAGTTTATACGTTCTTTTTTTTCAAAATGCATCAGCTGATTTGAGCTAAGATTTATATAGCTATAGGCAGAAGGGCTTTCTGATTTTAAAATACGAATTTCTGATTCGTCTTTGTAGTCGTCCATTTTGTAAAAAAAGGATAGTAAATCGTATCTTTGTCGCAGAGACTGTTTATCTATTTGAAAATCTGAAGGAATACTATCTATATACTTTATTCGTTTAATGATAAGTTGGGGTATAAGATATTCGTTTTCTGCCATTAGTTTTTTAAATAATTCACAAGTGTCTATTCTATTTGATTTTACCATATTTATAGAATCATGTAGTAATTTGGCGTTTGTTTTTATTGCAACGCCTTCTTCTCCTTTTGTATACCTATCCCACATAGAAGCGTTTTCATTTTTGCTTTCATGCCATGAGGATACGTATGTTGACTTGTAGTACGTTTTTATGGCATATTCTATAGCGTCTTCATAGGAATTTGGCTGTTTAGATATATGTTCTCTTAGTATAATCCCCTCTGATTTATCAGAAAATTTATCAATGCTGATTAGAGGTATATAATCATTCATAAGAACCTCACATAGAGAAGCAAAACTCATATATCTCCAAAGTGTAATATTTTTGTCAGGTTCTAAATCGGGCGGGATATTTTGAGAATTTATTTCAAATTTTGCCATTTATTTACCTTTCCAAACTGATCTTTAAACGCACTAAGCTGTTTTGGGATTTGTTAAATCTGGTATAACTTAATGCAAATAGTAGTTTTGAGTTACTATTTGAAAATCAAATCCTTAAACCAGTACAATGTTGCGCAGTGCCTCCCGAACTGGTTCAGATAGTCTATCATATAAGCGAAAAAAATGCAAAAATGGAAAGATAAAGAGAAATTATCACTGATTGAGTTTTTCCCATTCCTTTTCAAGGTTACACCGAGACTTCTTTCCGCCGTGGATACTCGGTTCGGCACATAACAATTCGCGGAGGCGATGGACAGCGTTGTGTGCATCTTCAGTTGTGATGTCCAACACCTCAGTTAACAGAAGACGGTCAAGTTCGTGACGCACTGGATCGTGATCTATCTCATTAAAGGGCAACATTCGCTGGTCTTTCAAGGTGTGAAAGATGCGTTCAGCGTTTGCCAACGCTCCATCTGACAGACACCTCACATCCAATGTAGGCATTTGGAGTAAGGCGGTTCTTGAACCTCTGCCTCTGCCCGGTTGTTGTTTACTGCTATGTGCCCAATGCAGTAGAAGTCCTAAAGTTGAGTTACACCAGAGCGTCCAAACATAGTCATGAATAGGCTTTTTTAAGACAACATTTGGTAGTGAAGAACTGCCAATTGCCGGTTTTTCTGTGAAGAGAACACCAAGTGAATTGGCACTGAACGTCATGTCCACATTGAAATGTACTCGGCTGTTACGTGCCAGTATCTCTTGTGCTTTTTCGTGACGATTGGGACGAGGGATGAGATGACTATCTGGCTCAACAACCATTGCCCTTTGTCTTGGTGCATTCAGGTTCCATAAGCCTGGGTACAGGACGCTCTGTGTATAACTTTTTTCAAGGTCAAAAGCCCCTCGTTTTCCCTCCTCACGAATATCTCGGTGGTGCGCGCCAACCACTGCAATCTCATTGACAAAACAAATAGGAATTTCTAAAGGAGTTGCTTGTGTTGGCAACCACATTTCACTATTTGCCAAACGATACGCGGATTGAATTAAAGCCATTTGCTTTATCCGAACTGCATCCCATGCCCCATCCATTTGTAAGGGACAGTTGAGTGTATGTCCAAGAGAATCGTCTCCGACTTTAAGCGGATCACCACCACTCGGTTCATCTTCTAATCGCCGGATGTTATCAAGTCTTTGGGTAGTATTGACTATCTCAATAGCTTCCAGCACACTTCCGGGGCGGTGGTTCAGAGATATAAACATTCCCCTACCAGTTTTATCAATTTTCTTACCCTTGGTTGCTACTACCATGCACTCTGCTATAGTTGTATCCGCTGAGAACGCGCAGTCTTCACCTTCGGCATCCGCGATGGTAATTACAATAACGTCGTGGTATTCAGTCGCCCACATATTCCGAACCTTCTTCCAATGTGGAGAAACAAGACAAGCAATAGGCAAGATGAAACCCATTTTACTTTTCCCATTTTCCTTCAGCATTTTATCTGCAAGGTCAACAAAATCAGAAGCGAGACCAGCATTACCATCGCCAACACGCCAATCCTTTTGTCTGCGGGCACGCCGCATCTTCTGTTCTTCCTCTTTATCCCTGTCACTTCCTTTGAATACTGCTTTTGGAATACTGCTGTTAGCATCTGAATCTGGTCGAGTAAACGGTGGATTTAGGACGACAATATCAAATTCTCCATAGCGAAATTCCTGCTGTGTCATCACTGTCGTGTCGTCTTCTCCACCGATCTGTTGAGCCTCTGTGCCCATCATCGGGAGCGGTAATGTTTCGGGAATATCATACAGATCAAGCGCACCGAGGGCATAACTGCGATCTTCTTGACTGCCGTAGGGCATTGTATGGATTCGGGTGTTCCCGATTTTCAAGTCTGGGTAGATGCTTGTCAGGAGGGAGGCGGTGAGATGGCTAGCGTTTGGCATAACGTCGCATCCGACAAGATTTTTCTCTATCATCTGAGTATGAATGTGGCTGCCTTTATCACCAGCGTGTTC
>JAPPDO010000162.1 GCA_028821635.1 Ekhidna sp. | reverse complement strand
GAAACTCCTGCATGAAGGTTATACTAGTATTGAGTCTCCGTGTTTTCGGGTATTCACGGATCTCCCGGATTATTAAAACGAAAGTAACTCGCATTGACCGAGTCCATGTTCACTGCCGGCATTAACCCTACCGATATTCTTCCAAATTGAAATTCTTTACGAATAGACAGGCCGGCTCTAATCTGGATTGATGTTAGAGGACACGATCGGTCATTGATGAAGAAAAACCCCAAGCCGCTTATCTTGCCTTCTACGGGGGCTGTTAATGATACCATCTGTGTCGTCGGGGCACCTCCCGGATCGAGAGATGCGTCGTACCCGGCCCATTGTGTTCTGTGGTTAAAGGAGACGAGAGCCTCATCTTCAAATCCAATCCGAGCCGGATTGAAGTATGCTTGGTTAAACATGTAATGCCCAAAAAAGAACTCATTCTGTCCAGTACATTGATAACTAACAATGATAAACAAGAAAGCACTACATATTATACCCATCTTTTTCATACAATACGATCTCGGAGCAAGATGTTTTTACAAATCATAGCTTGTTTGCCTCTTTGACATATACTTCAAGGGCACCGGTCATGGACGGAGCATTAGGGAGAGGTGCCTGGATGTCTAAAACCAAACCGGCATCTTTCACTGCTTTAGAGGTCGTCGGCCCAAAAGCTGCTATCCTTGTGTTGTTTTGCCTGAACTCCGGGAAGTTTTGAATTAGCGATTCAATGCCCGATGGGCTAAAGAAAGCTATTATATCATAGGTGACTTTATCCAAGTCGGATAAGTCTGAGGGGACGGTTCTGTAAATCGTAGCCTCAGACCAATTATACTTATTCTGGTTCAAAAAATTTGGAATATCGTCCGTTCTGATGTTGGAGCATGGAAAGATGAACTTCTCATTTTTATGTTTTTTAATAATCTTTAGCAAGTCTCCCGCCGTCCTTTCTCCGATGAATATTCTTCTCTTTCTCATCACAATATATTTCTGTAAATAATTGGCGGTAGTTTCGGAGATGCAGAAGTACTTCATATTGGATGGAATCTCCATCTTACTTTCCTGAGCAAGTCTGAAAAAATGATCAATTGCATTGCGGCTGGTAAAAATAACCGCCGTATGGTCCAACACATTGACTTTCTGTTTTCTGAATTCCTGAACACTCAGAGGATCAATTTCAATAAACTTGCGAAAATCAATCTTTAAATGATACTTCTCCGCTAACTTGTGATAAGGTGAATTTGGTTCGGAAGGCTCTGGCTGTGATACTAATATACTTTTAACTTCCTTCATCCGCTCTTTGTCTCTAACGAGCATTTCTTCAATCGCACTCATGTAAAAGTTTATTTTATTATTATTTTAAAACTTCTATGTAAAACAATGCTGTAGGCAATAATTCAACGGTACAAAGGTAGGTAATAATTTGAAGTTTGCTTTCGGATGAATTTTTAATAAATTTAATACTGAACCATGCCAAATAAGCCGTGAACAGCAGTAGGATGATTATTTCAGCACCATTCTGAACAAACATCTGCAAAGGCGGGCAGATAGTAAATCCGATAAAATAAATAAAAGTAATTAAAGAAGAGGCTAACAATAAAAAATTCTGAAAATCGAAAAAATGAAATTCATTTAGCTTCTTAAATCCAAACAGCAGAGAAATTAAACTTGTAATTGTCCACTTTACACAAAGTAATAAAAGAACAAAAAGTGAACCTTTTATCCATGCTAAAATTATTCCTCCCATTGACTCAAGGCCTGCTTCTTTATTATTCAAAAGTGCGCCGCTCAGGGATAATAAACCTAATATAAAAGAGAGCAAGAGAAGAAGCTGAAAATTTGATTTATTCAGGAACGATGTACTTACAAACTCGTAAGAACCTAGCTTGAGTGAAAAGGATTTTTTAAAAACATAATCTATTCGAGATGGATTGGTCGTCATTGTCCAACCGAAAAACAATGAAATCAACAATATACTTATAATTAAAAACTCATCAACCACCTTTCTGCTTTCTCGAAGTTTCCTGTAATCTTCTTTTACATCAGGGGATGATTTGAAAACGACATGCTCACAAGTGACATTTTCAATGCCCCTTTCAGAATGAAGCGAGATATGCAAACGTTCACTGGCTGATTTTTCACTCAAGTCTTTAATCTCAAAAAATTTGCAAGAAGAAAATGTATCCGTGAGCCTGCCGTCTAACCAGAAATAAATGGTGCTTTGGCTGCAAATCTTCAATGCTCCTTCATAGGACTTCTCAAGAAAAAAATCTGTAGTTTTAGCCCTAACTGTTGAGACAGGGACTGCGATACCTCTTGAATTAACACTCACCATGACTTCTTTTAAATCAGCAATAACAACAGTATCAACCTGACTAAATGATGAATTTGAAAGAATGACGAAGGCAATTATGGTTGTTAATTTCATATTGAAATCAGAATCCGGCTGAGTGCCCGACGAGATAGATACAAAATTAAATTGACCGGAAGTTTTTCAAGTGCAGACACTATATCCGCTCAAAACCGACCGGAGAGGGATACCTGATCAGGTATTAAAACAGGTCAGCAACAGCCTACCCTCAATGACCGGAAACATTTCTTTTTCAGGTAAATACCGAAAGCGGCGGAAAGTTTACCACAAAAAAAGCCACTGCATCACTGCAAGGGCTTTATTATAATAAATATATGCGCTACTTGAACCGGTAAGCATAGATTTTGTCAGCAAAAGTCTCGGCTACCCGAACCGTAGGGCCGTCCGACCAGGAACCTCGGACATTAAAGGGCGGCCCCTGCGGACCGCCGGCCATCCCCTACTTCATCGCTTAAACATAGACTTCTTCATGTTCGCCGGTGGCGACCCTTCCAAAAATGTCCTGCCCTAAGTGTCGTCTGAGTTTTTACGAATCCGTAACTTTTGGAAAAGTTCAAAAACTTTCCAAAAGTTCCTTTACCCGCCATCCCTCACCCCCGCAGAAGCCCTCCCGCTATTCCAACTGGTAAGCCACAATCTTTGTAAAGGTGAGGACGCTGCCCCATATCGTAACGCCGTCCGACCAGATGCCACGAATGACACTACGTGTTGTGATGTCTTTGGCGGCGTTGCGTACCCCTGTCGCCAGCGTGTAGGCGAAGATTCTAGTATCATTATAATCGGAAACCCACAGGGTGGTGCCGTTCGACCAGAAGCCGAAAGGGCTGCTATTGGCAGCATCAAGGTCAATGTCCTTAGCGGCATTGTGTGCCCCCGTCGCCAGCGTGTAGGCATAGACTTTGTCATCACCGTCATCAGCCACCCACAGGG
>JAPPDO010000260.1 GCA_028821635.1 Ekhidna sp. | reverse complement strand
GACCTTATGTAGGTTATACATTCTCTCCATTCAGATACAAACAATCGGATATCAAAGGAGAAAGTTACACATTCACTCAAGTCAAGTCTGTATTTGATATTGGATTGGGCATCCAATTATCTGATTTCTATTTTACCTTAGCATATGGAAGAGTAATAAACCCTAAATTTGGTATTTATCTCTCAAGAGAAGCATTTAGTACAGATCATTTTCCGGCACATCTGTTTCAAATAGGGTTGAATTATATGCTCGAGACCACCAAGAGTGCAGATACTCAGGTAAACAGACAGGCTAACAGGCTCTTTTCTTCATCAAACAAATGGGGATTTTTCCTGGCTGCCGGCCCCTCTTCGTCATTTCCTCTTATTTCTTCAGAGTATATTACTGACTTATACCCATTTTTGGATAACAAGTCATTTCCGATTATCTTTCCGGATATCGCATTAGGGTATCATTTCACAAGATTAGATTTGATTGCAGCCATATCATTCAGGCCTATTACTCAAGTAAGAAGTGCGTATGGATTTGAACAAACCATTGCGCGTAGGAGTATGAATGTGGAGATATATAAATTTTTAGCAGACTACCACGGATTTGTGCCTTACTTAGGCCTAGGATTAGGATATGAGAGCATTAAACTCTCTGAGACAGATAACGGAGTAGAAAATCTCCTCCTAACAGTGTACAACGTTTCGCCTAATATAGTGTTTGGCTGGGATATAAGACCAAGTATGAAGGGTGACTGGTGGATTTTAAGGACGAATTTGAGATATTTTCCCTTACTGGATATTGAGCATCAGAGGAAAAAACTGAGCTTACAGTACTTGGAATTTAACTTTATCCAATTTGTTATCTATCCGCAAAGACTAAGGAAATTAAAAAATGGTAGCACAAGAGACATGTAGCTATTGCATAATCTGTATCTCTCAATATGCTGCTACTTTTTTAAAGTAAGTGTCTGCGTGCATCTTCTTTAGATGCAAAGTAATATTTTTGATTATTAAACTTTGAGGTTACTTCAGTTTTAACGAATGAAATCAAGCAGTCTAATCTACTTTCGACAGTTTTCTTTCTTTTTAAGAATGAGATCTTTGCATAAATCGTTTAATTTTTTTGTCTTCTGCTGTTTTGACTACCTCTTAAAAATTATCTCCTCATCCCCCGGATTTTTTTGACTCTCTTTTACTGCATATACTGATTAAAACTCTCCTCACTAAACCTCAACTTACTCCGGAATAAGAATTTTACAGGACTTGGTTTCACCTGAAAAGAAACCGAATCAGGAGACTAAAATTCCAACAGAAAAAAGGACAGAGAAGAGTAGCGTTGAGAAGGCTGCCTGCTTTACATAAGGGTCCAACTCATCGGAGGATTTGGAGAGGACTGCTCTAGCATTTAAAAATAATGGTTTAGCAGCAATAAGAAACAGTAACTGCCACCAACTGTGAAAATTGAAATATACAAATGCCAGGCTTGAAATTAAAGCCGCCAACTGTAAAGCAGCATGGTAAACCCCTGCTTTCTTCTTTCCAATTCTAACCGGAATAGAGTTCTTGCCTGACAATTTATCCGACTCAATATCACGAATATTGTTTATGTTGAGTACGCCGATGCTGAACAGTCCAATGGTAATTGATGGTAAAAGCACTAGCCAATTGATTGCCTTTGTTTGTAAATAATGGCTTCCGGCAACTAACACCAATCCGAAAAATACAAACACAAAAAAGTCGCCAAAACCGGCATAACCGTAAGGCTTTTTCCCTACCGTGTATTTTATCGCAGCCACTATTCCCGTCAGCCCAATCAAAAAGAAGATAAGGGCTGAAATAAATTCATTTTTAAACGACAGATACAGTAAGATGCAGCCCGTTGCCAGTGCCAAAAAAGCACAAATCATCATTCCCTTTCTCATCGCTTCTCCGGTAATGGCACCGGACTGAACCATTCTTTCCGGCCCCTTCCTTTCGTCGGAATCTATTCCCGAGACAGCATCTCCATAGTCATTTGCCAGGTTGGATAGAATTTGTAACAGAAAAGCGGTCACTAACGTTAGCCCTGCAATCGGGATATCTATTCTTACCGTAGTGCTTGCAATAGAAACCCCTACCAGCCAGCCTGAAAAGGCAAGCGTTAAGGTTCTTAGTCTAAAAGCAGTGATCCAGGCTCTCAACTCATCCATTACATTCTTTCCGGAACTTCTATTCCCAACAGCCCCATAGCTTTCTTGATAATGCTAGCGGTGACGGATGAAAGAACAACTCGAAAACAGACGATCTCTTTATCCTCCTCGTTAAAAATGGGCACTTCCTGATAGAACCCGTTGTAATCCTTTGCCAGATCATACGCATATTGTGCAACGATCGCCGGAGAATAATCTGCCCCTGCCTCCAGGAGGGCATTTTCAAAACCTGAAATTCTATTTATTAAATCAATCTCCCGCTTGTTCATTTGATTTACTTTGTCTGCATCAAATGCAGCTTTAATTTCAAGTGAATTTGCTCTTCTCAGGATCGCCGAAATCCTAGCATGTGTATATTGAATAAACGGGCCGGTACGCCCCTGAAACTCGACAGACGCTTTGGGGTTGAAGAGTATTCGCTTCTTAGGATCAATCTTTAGCAGGAAATATTTTAACGCTCCTAAACCAAGCATACGGCACAACTCATCCGCTTCCTCATCTGACATCCCATCTATTTTGCCAAGTTCTTTTGTGTGTTGTGCTGCGGTATCAAACATTTCTTGGAGTAAAACATCCGCATCTACGACCGTTCCTTCACGTGATTTCATTTTACCTGACGGAAGGTCGACCATACCATAAGATAAATGATGAAGCCCCTCAGCGTAGGGTCTGCCTAATCTTTTGATAATAGCAAAAAGAACCTTAAAATGGTAATCTTGTTCATTACCAACTACATATACTGATTTGTCAAATGAGAAGTCTTTATACTTCACGTCACAGGTTCCCATATCCTGAGTCATGTAAACGGCCGTCCCATCTGCCCTTAATATGAGTTTTTCATCCATTCCCTCCTCAGTAAGATTGACCCAGACGGAGCCGTTTTCCTTTTTGAAGAATACTCCTTTCTCAAGTCCCTCCTCAACGAGTTCCTTCCCCAATAGGTAAGTATCAGACTCTTTGTACATCCGATCAAATTGAACTCCCATTGTTTCATAGGTTTCGCTAAACCCTCTGTACACCCAACTGTTCAGCTATTCCCATATAGCTACTGTTTCTTTGTCTCCACTTTCCCATTTTAGGAGCACTACCAGCGCTACTTCGATGGAGGGTGCTAGCTTCTT
>JAPPDO010000377.1 GCA_028821635.1 Ekhidna sp. | reverse complement strand
TGACAGCTTTGAACCTGAGGAGGTAATCAACTGCAACATCCTCATCACAGTAAGCGAAATGCCGAGTGTAGGTGTTTTTTCTGCAACAGCACAAGTACTCACCAGCCGTCCGGTTTATGGCTCCGCTTACGAGACTGTGGTGCTCAATTTTGTGGATAGAGACTGGCAGTTCGAGTACGTGCAATCGCAGCCCTTCCAGTTTAACGAAAACGTATTTACTAATAATATTACCTCCCTCCTAGCCTACTATGCCTACATGATTCTGGGATTTGATTATGACTCATTCTCCGAACTTGGAGGTACTCCCCACTTCGAGAAGGCTTTTCAGATAGTCAATAATGCGCAGCAAAGCGGATATCCCGGCTGGGAACAATTCAATAGCATTAGAAATCGGTATTGGTTGGCTGAAAATGTTCAAGACCCGCAACTGGAAGCCATGAGAAAATCTTTTTATCAATATCATCTCAAAGGACTTGACATCATCCGGGAAGATCGTGAGCAAGCAGAGGGGAACATACTAAGTTCGCTGTCCACGATCCAACAAGCCAACAGGGCCCGTCCAAGGTCAATATTGATGATCAGTTTCATGGATGCGAAAGCAAATGAGATGATACAGCTCTTCTCTGAAAGTAGTCTTCCCACCCGAAGGCAGGCATACAATATTCTTAATAATTTAGACCCTTCCCGATCCGATGAGTATAAATCTCTAATAGAATAACGCTTACTTTATCTTTGTAATCCTTTCATGATAAAATCTTTATCCATTAAAAACTATGCTTTAATCCAGGAGTTGGAAATGACTCCTGACTCTCATTTAAATATTATCACCGGAGAGACGGGTGCCGGTAAATCAATAATCCTTGGAGCTACAGGACTGCTTCTTGGTAATCGTTCCGATAGCAAAGTCCTATTCAACAAAGATGAAAAATGTCTTGTAGAAGGCACCTTTAATATTATCCATTACAAACTTGAATCTCTTTTTGAAAGTGAAGGACTTGAGTTTGATAATGAGTGTGTCATCAGGCGAGAAATTAGTCCTGCCGGCAAGTCCAGAGCTTTTGTCAATGATACACCTACAACTCTGCCGGTGCTTAAACGGGTTGGTGAAAAGCTAATGGACATCCACTCTCAGCATGAATCACTGCAATTAGAGAATAATGCGTATCAGCTCGAGGTACTTGATGCGTTTGCGTCTCACCACTCACTGCGCAATTCTTTTGAGGAGGCTTTTCACGATTACGATAAATCCAAAAAGCGGTTAAATCAACTGGAAAAGCAAGCAGCTAAAAGTGCTGAAGATGCCAACTACAAGCAGTTTTTACTCAATGAATTGCTGGAGCTAAAACTTGATGAGATAAATAAGGAAGGATTGGAGAGCGAATTACAAGTCATGGAAAATGCAGCAGATATTAAGCAGAAGTTAGTACAATCTATTAATATGCTGGATGAGTCTGAGGTAGCTATTCTTCAGCAGCTATCGGAAGTCAAGTCACTTTTATTTTCACTTGCTAAGTATTCTAAAGACCTAAATCAGGCAGGCAAACGCATTGAAAGTGTATCCATTGAACTAAGAGATCTAACCAGTGAAATTCAGCAAATTCAGGACGGCGTGGATTATAACCCCGAAAGGACGCAAGAGATCAAAGAACAACTCAATCTTATCAATCAGTTAGAGAAAAAACACAACGTTTTGACTATGGAAGAATTAATTGATATTAGAAATGAACTTAACGAAGAACTTCAGACCTCTTTGAATCTTGATGATGAGATTATTAAAGCTAAAAATGAGTTTTCAATATTTGAGAAGAAGATGAATGTAGCCGGTGAAAAACTCAGTGAGTCCAGAAGGCTTTCAGCACTGAATTTTGCAGATGAGATTGAGAAAATTTTAAAAAAAATCGGCATTGAAAATGGCACTATCGAAATCCTGATAAAACCAGCGACTCCCAATGAGACAGGATTGGACACCGTAGAAATGCTGTTCAGTGCTAATAAAGGAGTTAGAGTGCAGAACCTTAAAGAGGTTGGCTCGGGAGGTGAATTTTCTCGCTTAATTTTTGCCATTAAGTATTTAATCGCTGACAAAACAGCCCTCCCTACGCTGATTTTTGACGAAATTGAGACCGGAGTTTCTGGTGAGGTTGCAATCCAAATGATCAACATGATGAGAGAAATAGCTAAAAGTCATCAAATCATCAGTATTAGTCACTTACCTCAGTTTGCAGCGGGCGGGGATGCTCATTATTTTGTCTACAAAGATCACAATCCGGAAAGGTCTGTAAGCAAGATAAAGAAACTCAGCGCAGAGGAGCGAATTACCGAGATTGCAAAGATGATTGGAGGGGGGAACCCCGGCAACTCAGCAGTGGAAAGTGCTAAAGAATTACTCCGCATTTACTAACTTAGTCGTTATTCGATTACTAAAAGACTTACACTAAATCAACTTATATGTCAAACAATCTTTTAAAAGGGAAAACAGGAATTATTTCAGGGGCTTTAGATCAAAACTCAATCGCCTGGAAAGTAGCTGAAAAAGCCCATGAACAAGGTGCCGAGTTCACACTAACCAACGCACCAATCGCCATGCGGATGGGTGATCTCAATGAATTAGGCAAAAAAGTAAAGGCCGAAATTATTCCGGCGGACGCTACCTCAATAGAAGATTTGGAAAATCTTCTTCAAAAGTACATGCAAATCTTAGGTGGGAAAGTGGATTTTATTCTCCATTCCATCGGCATGAGTCCTAACGTTAGAAAAGGAAGAAGTTACAGCAACCTCAACTACGACTGGTTTCAAAAGACGTTGGACGTATCGGCTCTCTCGTTTCATAAGATGATGCAAACGGCTGAGAAGTTAGATGCTATCAACGATTGGGGTTCCGTTCTTGGTCTTTCATACATCGCCGCTCAGCGAACATTCCCCGATTACTCCGACATGGCACAAGCGAAAGCCTTGTTAGAGTCAATCGCAAGAAGCTATGGGTACCGGCTGGGTGTAAATAAAAAGATTCGGGTGAATACCATCTCCCAATCACCAACAATGACCACCGCAGGCTCAGGTGTACCCGGGTTTGATGTCTTCTTTAACTATGCAGAGAAGATGTCCCCACTCGGAAATGCAGATGCGGAGAGTTGTGCAGATTACTGTATCGTGATGTTCTCCGACCTTACCAGAATGGTCACTATGCAGAACCTCATGCACGACGGAGGATTCTCAACTTCAGGGATCACTGAAACGATGATTGAAGAGTTATCTAACGATTGAATTTGACATACTGAATCTGCTCAAACAGGCACATTCACTGTGACATCGGCTCTCAAACATGATAACCTTCCCCAATGCCAAAATCAATCTCGGATTAAA
>JAPPDO010000207.1 GCA_028821635.1 Ekhidna sp. | reverse complement strand
AAAGGAGATTTAAAAACCCTCCCGCAAGGGACCACAGCACTGGATTTCGCTTTTGATATTCACACAGAGATTGGTGTACACTGCCTGGGGGCAAAGGTTAATCAGAAGCTGGTTCCGTTAAATTTTGAACTTAAAAATGGAGATCAGGTTGAAATACTTACTTCCAAAAAACAGAAACCAAATGAAAGCTGGCTGCAATATGCGGTAAGTTCTAAGGCCAAATCAAAGATTAAAGACGCTTTAAAAGAGGAGCGAAAATCTTACATCGGTGAAGGTAAAGAGATTGTCAAAAGAAAACTCAAGCAGCTTAAACTTCATTATTCCCAATCCATATTGGAAGAGATTGCACATTATTTTAATGTGAAAACAGTCTCCGATCTCTTTTACATGATAGGATCCGGCAAAATAGACCACAGCCTTATCAAATCCTTCCGCAAGGTCGCTAATCAAGGTTCCACCAACCTCAAAGATGTCAAGTCGGTAGAAAAAGAGCTAAGAAAAATAAGAAAAACAGATAACGACCTATTGTTGCTTGGAAAGGACTTAGACTACATAGATTATAAATTTGCCAAGTGCTGTAATCCCATCGCCGGAGATGATGTATTCGGATTCGTGACGGTAAGTGACGGAATTAAAATTCATCGAACGACCTGTCATAATGCGGCAGAGTTATTGTCCAATTATGGATATAGAATAATTAAAGCAAAATGGGCATCTTCAAGAACACGTTCGTTTGAAGCCGCTCTCTCAATAATCGGAACCGACAGGTTAGGGATCGTGAGTGATGTATCTAATATTATTTCAGAAGAGTTAAAAGTCAATATGAGGTCGCTTTCAATAAGCACAGAAGGGGGAATTTTTGAGGGAACAATAAAGTTGTATGTTGAAAATACATCTCATTTGGATAACTTGGTCAAAAAACTTGAAAAAGTTAGCGGAGTAGTGAAAGTAAGCAGATTTAATTGACCGAGGCTTAATTATATTTGTAACGATGGTTAGACAAGATATTGTGGCGAAGGTAAAAAAAGTTTTCCAGGCTTATTTAGAAAACAAAAGCCTGCGAAAGACCCCTGAGCGATTTGCCATATTGGAAGAGATTTACACAAGAAACGGACATTTTGACGTTGAATCTCTCTTCATTAGCATGAAAGAGAAGAACTACAGAGTCAGTCGGGCAACGGTGTATAACACGTTAGACCTCTTGGTAGACTGCGACCTGGTAACAAAACATCAGTTTGGTAAAAATCTTGCGCAATTCGAGAGAGCATACGGATTTAAGCAGCACGACCACTTAATTTGTACCGACTGTAATAAAGTGCATGAGTTTTGCGACCCCAGAGTGCAAAATATCCAAGTGACCGTCGGTCAGCTTCTCCAGTTTGATGTTCTCCACCATTCGCTGATCTTTTATGCAGCCTGCAATAAAGAAAACTGCGAGAGTAAAATAGCTTCATAGACGAATATGGAATGTATAAAAGAAGTCAAAGATGGAATATTGCATCTTAAACTCAGCGGAGATTTAATCGGCGAAAGCAACGGTTCCGAACTGGTAGAATGGGTTAATGACGCATTAACCGAAGGAATCGTAAATTGCATATTGAACATTTCCAACGTTCGATACATCAATAGCAGTGGCATAGGAGTTTTAATCACCATACTCACAAAACTTAGGGACAAGAATGGCGACTTATACATCGTTCAACCTTCAGACCATGTGAATAAACTCTTCATTATGGCAAAACTTCAAGCAATTTTTAACATAGCAGAATCAGAGAGCGAGGCTCTTGAGAAAATCAAGTAAGTAAATGTCAAAAGTAGATGTGCTCCTAGGCCTTCAATGGGGAGATGAGGGAAAGGGCAAGGCGGTAGATTTTTTAGCCCCCAACTATGATATTGTTGCCCGATTTCAAGGCGGCCCCAATGCAGGCCATACACTGGAATTTAAAGGAAAAAAGCATGTGCTGCATCAAATCCCGTCGGGGATTTTTCATCCGAATATCACCAACATCATTGGAAATGGAGTCGTAATAGACCCGATTATCTTTCGCAAAGAAATTAACGCACTTCAACCGTTTGACATCAATCCTATCCAAACGTTAGTTTTATCTAATAAAGCACAGCTAATCATCCCAACGCACAGCCTGCTGGATAAAGGGCTGGAGCAAGAAAAGGGAACGAATAAAATTGGGTCTACCCTCAGAGGAATAGGACCCGCATATCAGGATAAAGTTGGAAGGTATGGACTGAGAGTCGGAGACATTACTGAAGCTGATTTTAAAGCCAAGTATAATAAACTCACATCTCAGCATGTAGCAATGCTTCAAAGGCTAGGCGTTGCAGTAGATTTCACCGCTCAAGAGTCTGAATTTTTTGAGAGCCTGGAGATTTTAAAAAGGTTCAAAATACAAAGCACAGAATACCTTATCAATAATGCAATTCTCAACGGGAAGAGTATTTTGGCTGAGGGAGCCCAAGGAACGTTATTAGATGTAGAGTTTGGCAGTTACCCTTATGTTACAAGCTCTAACACCACGGCTGCCGGAGCATGTACGGGGCTTGGCATTGCTCCAAATAAAATCAAGAACATTTTTGGAATATTTAAAGCATACTGTACAAGAGTAGGGAGCGGGCCATTCCCCACCGAACTGGAAGATGAACAAGGCAACGAACTCCGTAGGCTGGGCAATGAATCCGGAGCAACGACCGGAAGACCAAGAAGATGTGGCTGGCTGGATTTACCGGCACTTAATTACGCATGTATGCTGAATGGAGTGACCCAACTTTTCATGACCAAGGCTGACGTGCTGTCGGACATGCAGCGTGTGAAAGTTTGCTATGATTATGAAATAAATGGTAAAACGACTAAAGAGTTCCCATTTCAATATTCGAGAATGCACACAGCAAAATGCCGGTCAATCGGAGGGTGGTCGCTGGCAGGGAAGTTTACATTTGATAGCTTACCTGAAAACCTGCTGCGTTTCATTTCGGAAATAGAACATTATACACGGGTTCCTGTTCAAATGATTTCGACCGGCCCGGATAGAGAGGACACCATCATAAAACCCAATTAACATTGATTTGATTGTATGCTTACTCTTCATGAACATCCACAGGTTTAAAAACCTTTGGCATTATTAGCCTGGAATGAGTGAGTAAATAGCAGCTGCAAAGAATTATCCCTAGCCTAATCGTAGATTGTATCCACGCTTTAATATGTTTTGCCAGTCCTTTAGCAAGGAGATAGGCCTCATCAATGGTTGGTGAGCCTGTCGAACCACAAACTACACCTAGAGAAGAGCTGCCCGATCAGACAAATAAAAATCATGGCAATCCTAAAAATCAAATAAATCCTGTTCAAGACAGACTACACCTA
>JAPPDO010000322.1 GCA_028821635.1 Ekhidna sp. | reverse complement strand
GTGCAATCCCTTTTTGTATTCCGTTTTTCAGGGCTTCTTTAATTATTTTTTCCACGTACCCATCTGTGTGGTTCATTTTCGCATTAGGGTCGTAATCGCAAAGCGAAAATCCGATTGAAGGACAGCCTTCTATCGCACCTTCAATGGCCGCACTCATCGTTCCCGAATAAAGCACACTAATGGAGCTGTTGCTGCCATGGTTAATTCCTGATACGATTAAATCAATCTCTCTTCCTTTCAAAACGTAGTGTTTAGCCAGCTTTACGCAGTCAGCGGGTGTCCCGCTGCATTCGTGGGCTTGCACATCTCCGAAAATATCGCTTTTCCTTAATCTGAGCGTATCGCCCACAGTGATGGCGTGTCCCATGCCGGATTGAGGGCTGTCCGGAGCCAATACAACGACCTCCCCTATCTTTTTTGCTATCTCTACCAGTCTCCGAATGCCTTTAGACGTGATGCCGTCATCATTTGAAACAAGGATGAGTGGTTTTGTCATGTTTAAATAGAATTGTAAAATGCCGTTATTCGTACCAAGTCTGAGGCTTGATCTGTGCTTAACTTATTTTGCTTTATAAATTGCTTTATATCGCTTTGCTTGTCTGACATATACTTCAGTAAATCTTTCTTTTTACCCGAAAAAAAGCTGATTTCCCCCCTGTCATCAAGAAAATAGTAAGAATACTCTATCACATTTTGGACATTACCGACCCCTGCGTAAGCAAAATTGGTAGTCACCGTTCTTAATACAATCCTCTCTCTTCTCAGAAGGGATGTTTTTCCTTCATAGATTACTTCAAACAAAATCGGAATTTTGTAGCCATAATTAACCGTATGAGGAATTGAGTAAAACTGCCGGTAATTATTCAGAATGGCATCAAATATTTCAAAGTAAAAGACTTTTTGACTTGAATAAGAGAGGGTTTTATCGCCCACAATCAGTGTGACAATATTGGCCTCCAGATCGTATTTGAGTTTTCCTTTGAGGGAATCTTTTTGGTTCGTTACCAGATAGCCTTGGTGAAAGACTTCAGATGAAAATCTTTGTGTACAACCCAAAAAAGCAGACAAAAGAAGGAGTATGTAGAGAAGATACTTAATCACTTTCCTGGCTGTAAAATTTCGTGACCCAGCTTATCCCGCTTTGTTTCCATGTATTTTTGGTTATGTGCATTAGGGGTAATTTCTATTGGAACATTTTCCACGATCTCTAAGCCATAACCCATCAAACCTACTCGCTTTTTGGGGTTGTTTGTAATGAGCTTTATCTTTTCGACTCCAAGTTTTCTGAGAATTTGCGCCCCTACTCCGTAGTCTCTCTCATCAGGCTTAAAGCCCAGTTCAAGGTTTGCCTCAACAGTATCCTTGCCTTGTTCTTGCAGCTTGTAAGCTTTCAGTTTATTTAACAAACCAATTCCTCTGCCCTCCTGATTCATGTAGAGTATTACTCCCTTTCCCTCCTCTTCTACTATTTTCATGGCACCGTGCAACTGCGGGCCGCAGTCGCAGCGGCATGAACCGAAAATGTCTCCCGTCACACATGATGAGTGTACTCTGACCAGCACCGGTTCATCTTTCTCCCAAGTGCCCTTCACAAGTGCGAGGTGTTGTTCGCCTGTATTTGTCTGTTTAAACGCTTTAAGCTGAAATTCGCCTCGTTCAGTGGGCATCCTGACTTCAATCTCTTCATCTACCAGCGACTCCCTTCTCATTCGATACTCAATCAAGTCGGCAATGGATACCAATTTTAAACCAAACCGATCGGCAATTTTTCTACAGTCCGGAAGCCTTGCCATTGTTCCGTCATCTTTTAATATCTCAACGAGTACCCCCCCCGGTGTCAGTCCGGCTAATCTTGAAAAATCAACCGCAGCCTCCGTATGCCCTGCTCTTCTCAATACTCCGCCATGTTTTGCTTTTAAAGGAAATATGTGTCCGGGTCTTCCCAAATCTTCCGGCCGGGTAGAGGGGTTTACCAGTGCCTTAATTGTTTTAGCCCTGTCAGCAGTTGAAATCCCGGTGGTGGTGCCCTGCCCAATAAGGTCAACGGAAACGGTAAACGGCGTTTCATAGCGGGCAGTGTTTTTACCAACCATGAGATCAAGGTTGAGTTCGTAGCAGCGCTCCTCCAATAGTGAGGCACAAATTAAGCCCCTCCCCTCTTTTGACATAAAGTTGATTATGTCCGGTGTGACCTTTTCTGCCGCACAGACAAAATCGCCTTCATTCTCTCTCCCCTCATCATCGACCACAATGATTACTTCGCCATCTCTGACCGCCCTGACGGCCTCTTCTATTTGATCCAGCATATTATCCGACTAAAACGTTTCCTAAAATTTTAGCAATTTCTACTGACACACTTTTTAATTCATTGATATCATCCAGAAGTTCGTCAACTTCTCCTTCATCACCGGTTTCTTTTAGCTTTTTGGACTCCTCCTGAATTAACTGCTGAACGATACGAAATTTAAGTCTAAGTACATTCGTGTAAGTGACATCTCGCAAAAATTCTGTTTCTCTCGGGACGTGTATTTGATACTTCTCTAACCAATTATCGCTTAGTTCATACTTCTCCGTACTTAAATCTATGACGGTTCTCCGTACCTCCTCATCTTCATGTCCAAGAAAGTATTCGCCGTCAATAATTTCACCTTCACTCAGCTTCTCTTTAAACTTATTAACTATCTTCCGGTAGGTTTGGTTAGTAAATTGAATTTCATGGGCCTCATTGAGGAAATAGTCAATCAAGTATTCATCCTGAAGTGCTCGATTTTGTATTTTATTCTTACCGTAGTTTACCAATACTCTTACACTTTCCCGCTCCTGCAACTCGATGATTTTGGCAATGTCTAAGCTATCAAATGGCTGTGTTTGAACTGAGGTTTGATTGATTTCGGCCAGCTCGCTATCTAAGGATTTTTTATGCTTTCGTTCTTGAATAAGGTTCTTGTTTATCTCGGCAATAAGCGATGATTCGGAGATACCCAGAATAATGCTGCATTCTTTTTGGAAAAGCTCTCTATCAACGGCAATCTTTATTTTCGATAAACTTTTGGCAATTTCTTTTGCCGCTGCTGCCAGCTTAGCAGGGTCTCCATTGGAATCTTTCAGAAGTATCTGACTCTTAAACGCTACCCAGCTAACCCTCTTTTCTTCGATTATTTCCTGACAGTCTGAGAAACTATACTGCCTTACGAAAGAGTCGGGATCCTCTCCCTCAGGCAGCAGGACAGCATTTAGATTTAGCCTCTCTTCACGTGTGAGTAATCCTTCGATTTCTTCAATTAATATATCCAGTCCTCTTAAAGAGGCTTTGGTTCCTGCATGGTCTCCGTCGAATAGAAGTGTAATATTTTTAGAATACCTTCTGATTAATTTCACCTGACTCTGATTAAGAG
>JAPPDO010000425.1 GCA_028821635.1 Ekhidna sp. | reverse complement strand
TTGGGGACAGTGAGTAATTGGTGTGTGCATCATTCTTTATCGCAAAACTACTTCATTTTAGCAATGCCTTTTTGTTCAATACAAACGCATTAATGACTTCTCCTTTAAACTTTGCTAATTCTGTTGTATGATCCAGATTCGGAATTTCTTCTTTTGTTGTAAAGATTTATCTAATACTCCTCAAGAATTAGTAAACTTTTCTGGTAGAAATGTTTTGTTTTTCGGTAAGATGACGGCTGACCCTACTACAGGCATATTTCTGATTAAATTTTTCATGTTTCTAGTTGGGGCGTATTATTACATAAATAGTTGGTTTCGTTGATTTGTGAAATCTTTACATAATTCATAACATTATGCTGAAACAACTCAAACATAGCGAGACCTTTTGCACATAAAGATTAACAAAAGGCTCAAATGTTGTAAGTTAGAGGTGTGAGTTTTAAAGTAAGTTCTTCCTACGCTAGCTTTAGTGACGCAGTTCTCAGCCTTAGTAAACACAAAAGCACCTGTATAAAACGGATGTTAGGATTAACATGAGTAATGACAATGTTTTTAATAAATAATGACATCATGATGAGCCGACAGCCAGTAGGATTACACCAACAACATAACGAACCAAGTAAAGAATTAGATAAACACATGACAACACAAAGTAGAATTAAATCTTAGTGATTCTGCTTTTCTTGAAAATTACAATGATCAGCGCAAGGATGATGTCTTAATCATCGTAAATCAATAAAAGAATTAGATAAAACTGCCGGCGTGGATTCGATCAACTTATTTAAAGATGAGACCGAAATGCTCAACAGTGCTCCTCAACACCCTACAAATAGATTTCATTTATGCTAAAAAATCTAAACTAAGGCTTTGTCTTTGTTGCCTATAATTACTTATGGAAATTTACAAATTAAGCACTAAGGTTTGATTTCTAATCTTTAAAATTCTATTTTTGCATTCCTTTTTACTTCAAGTAAAAACTGGATTTTAATACACCAAAAATCAATACAATTGGATAGTAACAGCTTTAAAACTGTATCATTAAACAAAGCAACGGCAGAGAAGAACTGGGTTATCGTAGATGCTGACTCTCAAATACTTGGAAGAATGGCGAGTGAAGTTGCTAAGGTGATCAGAGGAAAACATAAACCATCTTTCACCCCTCACATCGATTGCGGGGACAACGTGATTGTAATCAATGCTGATAAAATCAGACTGACCGGAAGAAAATGGACGGATAAAAAATATATTCGGTATACAGGATACCCCGGAGGACAAAGAATAGAAACCCCAAACAGCCTTAAAGCAAAATCATCTACAAGAATTATAGAAAAAGCTGTCAGAGGGATGCTTCCCAAAAACAGGCTTGGAAGGCAACTGTTTAACAATCTTCATGTGTACGAAGGGGTTGAGCATCCGCATAAAGCTCAGAAGCCGAAAGAAGTTAAATTTTAAAAACTGAATGGATAGAATAAATACAATAGGAAGAAGGAAAACCTCAGTAGCCCGTATTTACATGGCACAGGGTAAAGGCTCCATAAAGGTCAATAAAAAAGAATTGACTGACTACTTTCCCTCTGAAATTCTTCAAACCATCGTAAAACAGCCTTTGGTGAAGGTTGAACAGGATACGAATTTTGATATTAGCATCAATGTAGCCGGTGGCGGCTCTACCGGTCAGGCAGAGGCAATAAGATTAGCGATAGCCAGAGCACTAACCGAAGTTGATGCAGAATTTAAAAGTCCCCTGAGAAGTGAAGGGTTCCTAACAAGAGACCCTCGGATGGTGGAGCGTAAAAAACCGGGTAGAAGAAAGGCAAGAAGAAGATTCCAGTTCAGTAAACGATAAGAAAATAATGCAGAAACTAGAACATAAAGATTTATTGGATGCAGGTGTTCACTTTGGGCACCTCACCAGAAAATGGGATCCGGCTATGGCTCCTTTTATTTTCATGGAAAAGAATGGCATCCATATTATTGATTTGCATAAAACACTTGCCTATCTTGAGGAGGCAACAGAGGCTGTTAAAGCAGTAGTAAGGTCAGGAAGAAAAGTGATGTTCGTCGCCACCAAAAAACAAGCAAAAGAAATTGTTAAGGGGGAGGCTAAACGTCTCAATATGCCTTATATTACTGAAAGATGGCAGGGTGGTATGCTCACCAACTTCTCAACAATTAGAAAATTGCTGAAGAAGATGGCCGGTATGGAGAAACTTATGAAAGAAGAGGCTTATCAAAACCTGGCAAAGAAGGAGCGGCTGATGATTAGCCGAGCAAAGCACAAACTGGAGAGAGTATTAGGGGGCATTTCTAATTTAAACAAACTTCCGGCCGTATTATTCGTGGTAGACATCAAAAAGGAACATATTGCTATCTCCGAAGCTCAAAAATTGAATATTCCGGTCTTTGGAATTGTAGATACAAATTCAAACCCTAACAAAGTTGATTACCCAATACCCGGCAATGACGATGCGTTCAAATCAATCAAATTGTTAGTTGAGTATTTCGGCAAGGCAATAGAAGAGGGCTTGGAAGAACGTAAAAAAGACAAAGAAGAACAAGCTAAGGCTGAAGAGGAGGCCGCAAAGAAAGCAATTGACGAAAAAACGGAAATAGCAGAATAACACAAGCAGATATTTCTTTTAATAAAAGAGACTAGATACCATCTCTTCTAGTATTTATGGTGGTTAATAAAATTTAAATAACAAATAATATGACGGTTACAGCAAAGGACGTGAGTAAACTAAGGCAAATGACTGGTGCCGGACTGATGGATTGTAAAAGATCACTAACAGAAGCGGAGGGTGACTTCGATAAAGCAGTTGAGTTGTTACGAAAGAAAGGTCAGAAAGTATTTGCCTCTAGGGCCGGTAGAGCAACCTCTGAAGGCGTGGTTTTCGCAAAAACCAATGATTCTAACTCTGAAGGTACACTCATTGCTTTTACGTGTGAAACTGACTTTGTGGCCAAGAATAAAGAATTTATGTCTCTTGGAAATGAAATCGCCGAGTTAGCTTTCGCTGAAAAGCCGGAGAGCATTGAAGCACTTCACGAAATGAGTCTGGGAGATTTGACTGTTCAGGAAAAGATTGTAGAGATGACCGGTAAAATCGGAGAGCGACTTGAAGTGAAGGATATCCAGGTTCTTTCAGGAGATGCAGTTGTTTCTTACATTCACTCAAATGCAAAGTTAGGCGTCTTAGTCGCATTAAAGAATACAAATGGTTCAAATGTTGAGGAAGCAGGAAGAGACGTGGCTATGCAAATTGCAGCTATGAATCCGGTGGCGGTAGACAAAGAGAGTGTTGATCCCATAATCGTAGAAAAAGAAATTGAGATTGGGAGGGAGCAAGCCAGACAGGAAGGAAAACCGGAAAATATCATTGAAAAAATTGCAATAGGTAAACTAAA
>JAPPDO010000326.1 GCA_028821635.1 Ekhidna sp. | reverse complement strand
ACCTTTTGAGCGAGTTTAATTTTGCAGCCTCATAACCCAGTTCCTTTGGATGTACTGCATGTTTTTTCTGATGATGAAACATTAATAAAAACTACTTCTGCACGCATTCGAGATTCAATCATTGCAGTCAAATCTAGCAAATCTAGTGGAGTTCAATCAGAAGCATTGCGTGAAGCAATCACTTCAGTGCTTAGAAATCGTATTGACGGTGCTTCAGTTACTCTAAGCGATATTACTAAGGCACTTGAAATGGAATATGAGGAACGTGGACGTAAGCCAGATGAATTAACTTCGACTCTAAATGAATTAACTCAGTTTTCTCTTTTCAATCCTGAATATTCTCCAGCTGAATTCTTTTCAAAAAGTTGGTTGATTCAGTTACCTCAAGATGGATCTGCTGAGATGAGACGGCTAATTATGAATCTAACTCTGGATGCTCTGGATAGATGGATTAACTCTCAACCAGATTCACCTACAGATGAGAGAGGTGTAAGATATTTGCGCCACTTAACAATGTTAGATGAAGCCCATGTAATACTGTCAACTCGACTTCCAGCCCTAGCAAATCTTGTAAGAATGAGTCGTTCCAAGGGTGGATCGATAATGTTAGTATCACAATCTCCCGATGATTTTGAATTTAATCAAGACGGTTACCTTGACAATATGGGTTTAACTTTAGCCTTTAGTACTCAAGCCAAACCAGGTCCAACAAAACGGATATTTGGTAATAATTCTCCACTTACTAGCCTTCAAATTGGTGAGGCCTTTTGTAGAATCAGAACTGAAGCAAAAACAAAAAAAATAATTTGTTGGGAAAATAGAGATTTTATTGAAGCAAAATTAAACAAGTAATTTGAATTTTATCAAATTACTTTAAGGTCTTTGAATACTTAATTGAAAGAGTAAAAATTGGCATTTGACGCTTTCTTGTACGAATTAGGATTGAATAATTTAAGAGTTGTTAGAATTCAACTTAATCCCTCTAGGTGGCAAAAATTTTGTGATGACCACAAACTTACTTGGGAATTTATTCCCTTTGAAAGTAATTTGGTTGACCAAATTCCTGAATTACCGGGTATGTACTGTTTTTATATTGGGCATAATTTACAATGTTTGCCGAAATTAGGGCTATCTTTATATGGAGGGATAGCAACTAAACAAACATTAAAAGCTCGTTTTAAGAATTATCTTAGAGAAAAAAATAGCCCAAATGGTCGTATCAATGTAAGAAAATTTCTTAATGTATTTGAAGGAGAACTATTTTTTGGGTGGGTTATTTCGAAAGATACCTCAACACTGGCAGAATTAGAAAAAGCTTTTAACGATGCAATGATGCCTCCTTACAGCATAAGGGATTTTTCTGCAGAAGTACGTAAAGGAAGAAACGCATGGCAATAAATAAACCAATATTATTACCAGCTATCCAAGGAGATTTTGGGAATTGGGTTTATTATTCAGCAATAATGTCACTTTCCGAAGTGAATAAGCGTATAAGCTTTGCACGTGAACTTCATAAAAACAATCGTTTAGGGGAGTTGATTCAAAGACAATTACAAGACTCTGGAACCGGAAGATTTAATCGCGCAAATAAAATTGCACAATATTTGATAACTAACGAAGAACGTTTTTTTAACTCTATTGTTGTTGGAATTTATGGAGGGCAACCAAAATGGCATCCATTCAAAATACAACCGCATTCTGATTTTGAAACAGCAAAACTTGAATTTATAGCAGATGAAGATAGAGTTGGATTTCTTGAACTCCAAGGAACAGAGCAAATGTTCGCTCTTGATGGTCAACATCGCGTAGCAGGTATTAAAAAGGCATTGAGTTCAGATGAGGTTGAGAAAAATGATTATTTAACAGTATTATTCGTACCACACCAAAATTCGCCTGAAGGTCTTCAAAGGACTCGACGTCTATTTGTTGATCTGAATAAACATTCGATCCCTGTAGGTAAAAAAGATATAATAATTCTGGATGAGGTAGACCTGGCTGCAATTCTTGCTAGAAGATTGGTTGATGAACATGATTGGTTTTCAAGAGGTCAGGTTGATATAGAACGTTTTACGGATGCCATACCAAAAAATTCCTCATCATTGTTTTCTATTGCCACTCTATATAATATAATTAATATTTTATTTCCCTATGTTTTGGCCACAAACAAAGAAGAACGTGATGAACTCAAAGAAGCTAAAACAATACGACTTTCGGAAGAAAGGATAGACCATTATTATAAACGGGTTAGTATTTATTTTGAGGGCCTAAGCGAAATTGACTCCCAACTTAAAAATTATTTAGAAATGGGCCCCAATTCCGGGATTGCTGAATCTGAAAGAACACCAGAAGTTTGTAATATTCTTTTTCGACCAGTTGGGCAAATTGTATTTGCTGAAACTATTGCAGATTTAGCTATAAGAAGGGGTTTAGAATTTGCTTTGATATCAGCTCAATATTTTCCTACCGATATGAAACAAACACCCTTTGTCCATGTAATTTGGGATCCAGATCAAAATAAAATAATATCAAAAAATCGTTCACTGGCAACTAATCTTTTGAAATATATGTGTGGGAATGTATCGGAAAAAGATAAACTACTTCAAAGATATAGATTAGTTTTAGGAAATGAAAATATAGGGCTTCCGAAACAACTTACTCTCAAATAAAACTAAATAAAATTTTGCTAGATCAATTAAATTAGCATTAGGCGAGTAATGCTAATATCGGAAAATTTTCTCTAAATTTCATGAACCACATAGTTTAACTGTAGAAATTTGATGGGTTATACACCGGAAGAACTAGATCAATTGAAGGCTTGGCCGTTCGTTGAAGCAAAAAAACTGTTAAAGCGGATAAACAATAAAACTCCTGCCAAGGGTTATATTTTGTTTCAAACAGGTTACGGACCGTCAGGATTGCCGCATATAGGAACCTTTGGGGAAGTAGCCCGTACAACAATGGTCAGAAGGGCATTCCAGGAAATTTCAGATATCCCGACCAGACTAGTTTGTTTTTCTGATGATTTGGATGGCTTCAGAAAAGTTCCACTGAATGTACCAAATAGAGACAGGTTGCAGGAAGATCTGGGCTTGCCGTTAACAAAAGTCACTGACCCATTTGGGGAGTGTGAGAGTTTCGCCGATTACAATAACAAGAAATTGAGGAGCTTTTTGGACAATTTTGGCTTTGAGTATGAGTTCATATCGGCAACTCAATATTATCAGACCGGCAAATTTGATGAAATGCTTTTGCTTGCACTTGAGAGGTATGATCAACTGATGGACATTATGCTTCCCTCTCTAGGTGGAGTAGCCGAGGGAAGGGACAAAAGCTATTCTCCGTTCCTGCCCATCAGTCCAGTTTCTGGCAAGGTACTGCAGGTTCCGGTTTTGGACAGGAATATATCGAAAG
>JAPPDO010000069.1 GCA_028821635.1 Ekhidna sp. | reverse complement strand
TAGTAGATACATCAAACTGTGCATTCTCTACGCGTATGACATAACAAATGGCCTTAATGAGATTGCCACTGCCACCACCGAGAATTAAGGAAATACAGATTAAGAGTCCTCTATTTGCTTCTTTTTTAACAAGTGAGCACAGATAGTAACCAATCGCAAACATGGCTCCGATTCTAAAGATGGTGAGCATGAGTTTCCCATACTCAAAATCTAACCTCATGCCAAAGGCCATTCCCGGATTCGTTAAGTAGTGAAATTTGAACAGATCTCCAAGAATAAGAATCTGACCTTGCGAGCCCATCTGCATATTGTGATGCACCAGCATCTTTACGATCTGATCCACAATAATTATTACTATGCTTATCAGGAAATATTTAATCACCGGATGCTTCATTAGTTTGCTTTCTCTAAATCAATAAAAATTTCTATTCCATCAATATCTAATTTCTTAGCACCATTGGTGCTTCCCTTTTCTAGCTTTATGGTTAATGTTTCTGTTTTGATATACTCTGAGAACTCCCCGATTGCAGATGTCATTAATTGATCGTCGGTTTTGTAGGTGACCATTACTTTATCCTGTACCTCTAGTCCTTTGTCTTTTCTAAGATTCTGTATTCTATTGACTACATCTCTGCTTAATCCCTCTTTTTTCAAGTCTTCAGTAATAGTGATATCTAGGGCTACCGTTAAGCCGTTTTCAGAGGCCACCAGCCAACCCGGAATATCTTCAGAAGTAATTTCTACGTCTTCTATCGTAAGGACTGAATCCTCTCCATTCACAGCGATTGGATATTGGCCATCTCTTTCGATGCGAGCAATTTCTTTTTTGCCAAAACTATTGATGAGGTTAGTGACTGCCTTCATCTTGGGCCCATATTTTTTGCCTATTTTTCGGAAGTTTGGCTTGATCTTCTTCACCAGGATTCCCGAGGCATCATCCACGTATTCAATCCCTTTCACGTTTGTTTCCGTAAGAATCAACTCCTCCACCTCGTGTATTCTGTCTTTCACTTCCGGGTTAAGAATGGGAACTAAAATCTTATGAAGAGGCTGCCGTACTTTAATTTTTTCTTTTTTTCTGAGAGAATGAACTAACGACGAGATACTCTGCGCATAACGCATGCTGGCAGTCAATTCCGGTTCTAACAGTTCTTCTTGAGGTTTTGTCAGCGTGGAAAGATGGACGGAGTCCTCTCTCAACGGCGTATTATTTTCTTTGGCTGCCTTTCTGATGCCGTCGGAGAGATTTTTGTAAAGCCACTCAGCGTAAAAAGGAGCAATAGGACTCATCAATTGACAGGTCACCATTAGACACTCATAGAGCGTTTCGTAAGCTGACTTTTTATCTGCGTTGAACTCCACTCTCCAGAACCGTTTTCTGGATAATCTTACGTACCAGTTGGAAAGCTGATCACTAACAAAATTCTGAATAGCCCGTGTCACTTTTGTCGGTTCATAATCCTCATAATAATAGGAGACATCTTTAATCAACGTCTGCAATTCCGATAATATCCATCGATCAAATCTTGGGCGGTCTTTTATCGGAGTGACATTAAACTCATCCATTTGGAATCCGTCAAGATTGGCATAAAGGGCAAAAAAGGAATAAGTGTTTGTCAGCGTTCCAAAAAATCTTCGCTGAACCTCAATGATGCCATCCGGATCAAACTTTAGATTGTCCCATGGATTGGCGTTAGAGATCATGTACCAGCGCGTGGAATCTGCACCGTACTTTTCCAGTGTCTCAAACGGGTTGATCGCATTACCCAATCGCTTGGACATTTTGTTTCCCTTTTTATCGAGAACCAGTCCGTTAGCAATAACATTTTTATAGGCGACTGAATCATTAAGCAAAACAGCTATCGCATGCAAGGTGAAAAACCAGCCTCTTGTCTGATCAACACCCTCTGCGATGAAGTCCGCCGGATAGTTGGCATCATAGTTATCTTTATTTTCAAAAGGATAATGCCACTGTGCATAAGGCATCGCTCCGGAGTCGAACCAGACATCTATCAAGTCGGGTTCTCTGAACATTTTCTTTCCGGAGTCGCTCACGAGAACAATATCGTCAACATAGGGTCTGTGCAGGTCAAAATCGTCAGAGAGGTCTGCATCCATGAATCCTGCTTTGACAGATTCATGAACTTTTTCGTGCAACTCTTTTATGCTGCCGATGCACTTTATCTCCCGGCGATCATCAGTGACCCATATCGGCAGGGGGGTGCCCCAATATCTTGAGCGACTCAGATTCCAATCAACCAAATTTTCAAGCCAGTTGCCAAAGCGACCCGATCCGGTAGATTCAGGCTTCCAATTGATGGTTTTGTTTAGCTCAATCAATCTTTCCTTCAAAGCCGTAGTTTTTATAAACCAGGAGTCAAGCGGATAATAAAGTACCGGTTTATCTGTTCTCCAGCAGTGTGGGTAGGAGTGTTCATATTTTTCAACTTTGTAAGCGTTGTTCTCCTCTTTCAGTTTGATTGCTATGAGTACATCTGTCGGTTTGAAGTCAGGATTGCTTCGTTCTTCATCACTGTAATATTCTTCTTTTACAAACTTTCCCGCAAAATCAGTTACCTCTGCAACAAACCTTCCCTGCCTGTCCACTAATGGGACATCCTGTCCTTCTTCATCTTGCACCACTACAGCCGGCACGCCTGCCGCCTGAGTTACTCTAAAGTCATCTGCGCCAAAGACAGAGGCTGTGTGTACGATGCCGGTACCATCTTCCGTAGAGACAAAATCACCGGAAATTACTTTAAACGCATTCTTTTCAAGATTCTCATTTAGCACGTATTGCATCAGTTGCTCATAACGGACTCCCAAAATTTCCTTCCCTGAAAATTCCTGAGCGATTTTAAAAGGGATCAGTTTGCTGCCTTTTTTATAATCGGAAAGTGATAACTCTTTTGCTTTCTCCGGAAAATATTTTCCTATCAAATCTTTAGCTAAAACAACAGAAACTGCTCTGCCGGTGTATTGATTGAACGTTTTTATTTTTACATAAGTAATCTTTTCACCAACGGCGAGTGCGCAGTTGGACGGAAGCGTCCATGGAGTGGTAGTCCATGCAATTATTCTCACATCTTCGCCTTCATCTTCAAAAAGAAAAGAAGATCTGTCGTCCTTTTTTACCTTAAACTGAGCAACAATAGAGGTGTCTTTTACTGTCCGGTAGGTTCCGGGTTGGTTCAGTTCATGGGAGCTAAGTCCGGTTCCTGCGGCAGGGGAGTAGGGTTGTACGGTGTATCCTTTATAAAGAAGCCCTTTGTCATACAGTCTTTTCAGGAGGTTCCAGACCGACTCGGTGTATTCCCGCTCAAAGGTGACATAGGGATTGTCCAAATCGACCCAATAGCCCATCTGTCTGGTAAGGTCGTCCCACTGACTTTTATATCGCATTACTGCTTTGCGACAGTTAGCGTTGTATTTCTCAACGGAGATTTT
>JAPPDO010000318.1 GCA_028821635.1 Ekhidna sp. | reverse complement strand
GGGGAAGAGAGGTGTTTGCAACCCTGTATCCGGAGCGGCCTTTTGAGGAGAAATTAGACCCTGTAATCCCAAGAGGTACTGATTTTGATTTTGACCCCCTTAAAGTAGAGAAGCCCTCGGTTAAATTCCCCCTTGCATTTACTAATCCGATACTTCAAAACCCAAATCCGGGTAATGGAAGTAATAGTTTTGTTGTAAACGGCCAAAAAACAACTAACGGGAAAGTAATTCTTACTAACGAGCCGGATTTGAATCTCAATCTTCCAAGTATCTGGTACGTAGCCCATCTGCATTGCCCCACCATCAACGTCATGGGGGCTACTCTTCCCGGGGGTCCTGGAGTGATAATTGGATTCAACGACTCTATCGCATGGGGGAATACAAATGCGAAGCGGGATTTAGTTGACTGGTATTATATCCAATATAAAGATGATTCTAAAGATGAATATCTGTACAACAACAACTGGGTGCCTACAAAAAAGGTGATTGAAAAGTTTGAAATCAGGGGATCAAAACCTTTTTATGATACCATCATATACACACATCACGGTCCGGTGGTTTATGACCAAAGTTTTGGAGGTAGTCGCTCAGAAATCACAAATCTTGCAATGAAATGGACCGCACACCTTCCCTCAAAGGAAATAAAAGCGATATACCTGATGAACAAGGCCAATCAATATGACCAATTTACGGAGGCACTAAGTAACTTCTCTGGTCCTCCACAAAATTATTCTTTTGCAGCGGTAAATGGAGATATCGCATTATGGGTTGCTGGAAAATTCCCCGTAAAATGGAAGGAGCAGGGTAAATTTTTAATGGATGGAAGCGAAGCTGACCATGAGTGGAAATCATACATGCCTTACAATCATAATTTACACGTTAAAAACCCCGACCGGAATTTTGTAAGCTCCGCTAATCAACATGCAGCAGACACCCTTTATCCATATTACCAATATGACTATAATTATGATTATTACAGGGGCAGAAGAATCAATGACCGACTTAGAATTATGTCAAATATTAAGGTTGAAGACATGATGAAGCTACAGCATGACAATTTCAACTACAATGCCTTTGAAGTCATGCCAATGATGCTTGACAGTCTGTATGTAGCATCTTTCACAGATACAGAACGAAAATACTACACACTTTTAAGAAGTTGGGACTACTTCAATCATCCGGATAAGCAGGCCCCGTCTGTTTATGAGACTTGGTGGGATAAACTCAACCGTAAGATGTGGGACGAGATTGACATGAGTGATGTGAAAGTCTACAGACCAAGCTGGTTTAATACGGTCAGAATTCTGAGCCAAGACACCGACTTTTTCATGATAGACGATCAAATGACTGCAATCAAAGAAACTTCGGGAGACCTCTTCAGAGCCACTTTTAAAGAAACAATTGAAGAACTGGAGGAGTATCTTGATGATCCGAAAAATACGCTCCTTTGGTATGAATTTAAAAATACAACAGTTCAACATTTGCTCAGACTGGCTCCTTTTAGCTTTGATAAAATTAAAATTGGAGGGAATGAGTCAATCGTTAATGCCGCATCCAAGACACATGGTCCATCCTGGAGAATGGTTGTGGAATTAGGTGATGGTGAAGTAAATGCTTGGGGGATGTATCCCGGAAGTCAAAGCGGGAATCCGGGAAATCCAAAATATGGACACATGATTGATGATTGGGCAAGTGGTGAATATTATCCGCTCCTCTTTACTAAGGATTTAGACGAATCAGAAATAAGCTATACTGTTACCTTTCAGCCGCAATAAGTATGAAGCTAATCATAAGAATAATTTGTATTGGAGCGATTACCTACTTCGTCTCGCCTTTCACGGGCTGGTGGCTATGTATGCTTGCCTCTTTTGTTGTGTCATTTGTCTCTCCCTCTTCCGGACTGAATGCGTTTATCTCAGGATTTCTAGGAGTAGGATTAGTGTGGATAGGGCATTCCTGGACATTAGATGTAGAAAATGCCTCATCATTTTCAGCGAAAATTTCAGAAATTATGGGGTTAAAAGATCCCCTCATTCTTGTATTAGCATCCGGGGCCGTTGGAGGAGTGGCGGGAGGGTTCTCATCAATCACCGGAAGTATTTTTAGATACCTTTTTGTCAGAAGAAGAGACAGAAGTTTGTATAGTTAATTTTTCGCTACAATGACTCCTTCTGCTACAAAGGAGATCGTGTTGCGCATGGATTCATCGTATGCACCCACTCCGTCCGCAGCATAATGACGAGCCACAGCCTCATCAATTACCTCGTTTAAGGCCACTCCATTTACGATCACCTCACGCCCGCTGATATTTTTGGGTACAAAAAACCCATAGTCCTTGAACGTTACCCGAATAGTTACATTTTGGTCATTTTCAAGCGTTATCCAACACCCTTTCATTTGGCATACCTCCTCAATTCGTCCTTTGACCTTAAAAGACTTCCCCACTTCGGAAACATTATTGATGAGATTTTCAACTCGAATAGCACCTTTACTATTAATTTCAACCCCGTAGTAGTCATATTTCTTTTCTTTCAAAGAGCACGCATGTGCAGCTAACATCAGAGAAAGAATCAGATATAAATTCTTCACATCTTCAAAGATAGGGCTTCCATAATCAACCTCCAATTTTAAAATTCTCAAGGGCTTAGCTATCGTTAATCTCAATTAAGCAGGAGGTGATTTTGAATGTTTTAAATTCCGAATAAAGCCTTGGCGTATGCCATGACCAAAAAATGGTGGTAAGAATGAGTATTCCTGTTTTGAATAAGAAAAAGAGTAGATAAGCAAAATAATATTGAACTGGCTAAATTTTAAATAGACGAACAAATAGACAATGGATAAAAACATCTCCAACCCCACCCATTTTTTTTGATTTTGTCTTACAAAAAACATACGTTTGTGTATTACTGTGAAAAGAAAGAAGCAAACAAGGCATTTCAACCATTAATGAATCAAATGAAAGCAGCTCAAAAATTTATCTTCATCGTTCCGGAGTATAATGGATCTTTCCCGGGAATCTTAAAGCTATTTATAGATGCCTTAGAATTTCCGGAAACGTTGAAAAACAAAAAGTGTGCTTTAGTTGGACTCTCCGCCGGGGTGCAGGGAAGTGTGCTGGCAATGAGTCACTTAACCGATATCTTCAACTACCTGACAATGCACGTATTAGCACAAAAGATTAAGCTAATGGGGATCAGTAACCGTATGTCAGACGACGGCATAACCGATGAGATGGGAATTCAGTTATTAGAAGAGCAAGCTGCGAGGCATTCATAAATTTTTAACCGTAGGGATAAAACTCAGTAAACTTGTAAATGCCAAATGGCATTACTAAGATGCAGTGGACTTTTGATGAAGAGTGAAGCACACAAAAAACGCTTAAATCTCCTTCCTTACTACTCTCTCACAAACTTCAACAAATGCCCGTCCGGTAGCTGCACGCGGTACAGGC
>JAPPDO010000358.1 GCA_028821635.1 Ekhidna sp. | reverse complement strand
CAGTGGTGGGGCTCATCATTTTCAATTCCATACTCATAGGATTGGAAACCTTCCCGATTGTAATGGGGAAGTACGGAGAGATTATTGACTTCATTGATTTCTCAATTCTTGTGCTCTTCACCGTCGAACTGATACTTAAAATAGTTGTTTATAGAGGCTCTTTTTTCAAAGAATCTTGGAATATTTTCGATTTGTTTGTCATTTCAATATCCATTGTTCCCTCAGCAGGGTCGTTTACGGTTTTAAGGTCACTAAGGATCATTCGAACGCTTCGCCTGCTCAAGAATATTCCCAAGTTAAGACTCATTATTGAATCTTTGCTCCATGCAATCCCAAGTATTGGCTGGATCGTTGTGCTGTTGGGGATTGTTTATTACACATTCGGCGTAATTGGCACCAACTTATTTGCTGCTGACTTTCCGGAGTACTTTGGAGACCTTGGTAAGTCGCTATTCAGCCTTTTCCAAATTATGACACTTGAAAGTTGGTCATCAGGGATTGCAAGACCTGTTTTGGAAAGTATGCCCGGTGCATGGGTTTACTTTATCAGTTTCATTCTTATTGCCACATATACCACACTCAATGTTTTTATTGCAATTGTTGTAAATACGATGAACGAGGTCAGTTTAAAGGATTTGCAAGAAGAGGAGCAGCATATTAAAGATTTCGTCAAGGAAGAAAACGATAAGGTTCATACTAAACTTAACCGCATTCTCGGCAAATTAGGTGAACTCGAAGAAGAGGAGCAGGATGTTGTCTCTTATTAATTAGTTCGCCCCGATTTTACTGTTTATTTCTCCTTAGAAATCAACCTGACAGGAATTGTGTGTGACTTCCAAAAGTATCAAGAATACATAAAATTTCACTTTATCGGATGAGCGACCATCCCATACCTCCGGTTGCTTCCAGTAAATCAACGCAGCCTCTTTGCTCTCCCGGCACAGGTTTATATGCCATGATTGTCTTGCCCACCACCTCATTCGTTTTGTAAGCCCAAACAACCATATCCCGAAAGTTGTTAAAAAAATCATAAAAGATCAACTCTTTAGCTATTCCGGCTAATTCGTCGTCATTTTGAGCCTTATATTCTTTTACTTTACGCATAATCTTTTGATTTTCTGTCTTTGACTTAAGCAAGTAAGTACTCAACAGCTTTTCATACGATTCCGAGTTTACATCACCTATCGTCTCTTTTCCCGAGATTGTTAATAGATCAGCAATCACTTTACTTATAGTCCTTCGGAATACCGGCTTAATATCAACAGACATAACCTCTTGCGAAAACTTATCCATAAAAACATGCACATTTACTTCTGTCGCACTCGGCAGGTTACCGGAAGCAGGCAAAAAGGTATTCGCAAGTTTCTTTACAAACTTCCCTTGATCTTCTGTGAAGAACATGGGAGTCCATGGATCTTCCTGGGCCTGACAGCTTTGAAGTAAGCCAAGCATTGAAGGAGTCGCAACCATTGCCCCCAATGAAAAACCTATGTTTTTTATTGCTTCTCGTCTTTCCATATCCTTAGATATTTCGTTTTTTAAGCTCTTCTAAGGCATGGCTGGCGGCCCTGGCAGTGAATGCCATATAGGTTAAAGAGGGATTCTGGCATCCCGCAGAGGTCATAAAAGACCCGTCTGTCACATATACGTTCGGAACTGCATGAAGGGCATTATACTTATTAAGGACAGAAGTTTTGGGGTTATGCCCCATTCTAGCTGTTCCCATTTCGTGAATACCCACTCCTGGGCCATACTCCTTATCTTCCGTCTCGATATCCTTGAATCCTGCACTTTCTAACATCTCAACTGCTTGTAAAATAGCATCTTTACGCATTTCAAGTTCATTCTCTTTCCACTCCGCATCAAAGGTTACGGTAGGCAGTCCCCATTTATCCTTCCTGTTATAATCCAGGTACATTTTATTTTCATGATAAGGCAGTGTTTCCCCAAATCCATGCAGCCCCATGCGCCATTCCCCCGGAGTGACAATCGCCTCAGTCAATTTTTTCCCAAAACTTGCTTCTCTTACCATATTCGTCCAATCTTCCCGGCTTCCACCTCCCTGATAGCCATATCCTCGTAAGAAATGCTGATGACTAGTCGCCCTGTTTAGATTTCTAAATCTTGGAATATAAATGCCATTCGGCCTTCTGCCTGTATAATATTTGTCTTCATACCCGTCTATGGTGCCCGATGCTTTTACCCCAAGATGGTGGTCCATGATGTTATGCCCTAATTCACCTGAATCATTGCCCATCCCCTCCGGGAATCGATCACTTTTTGACTGCATCAATATAGAAGTCGTTGGAATGGTGGATGCACAAAGAAAAATCACTTTAGCCCTGTACTCATACGTCTGATTTGTTTCCAAATCAATCACTCTGGCACCGGCAGCCCTGCCTTTCTTTGTATCATAAATCACTTCGTGAACGATGGAATTGGGTCTCAACGTCATGTTTCCGGTAGCTGCCGCTAATGGCAGCGTTGAAGACTGACTACTAAAATAGGCTCCATAAGGACAGCCCCTCATACATCGATTTCGATACTGGCAGTTAGCTCTTCCAAGGCCCGGTTTTGAACCTTCGGTGATATGAGCTGCTCTGCCAATCGTTAGTATACGGTTGGTGTAGTTGGCGGCAATGCCCTTTTTTAAGTGATCTTCCACACAATTTAATTCCATAGGTTTCAGAAATTTACCGTCAGGCAACTGTGGAAGTCCCAGGTTTTCACCACTAACACCGATATGTTGTTCTACGTAATCATACCAAGGAGCGATCTCTTCATATCTTACTGGCCAGTCTATTGCGATGCCGTCTTTTGCGTTGGCCTCAAAATCAATATCACTTAGGCGATAGCTTTGACGGCCCCATACTAAAGAACGTCCTCCGACCTGGTATCCTCTGATCCAGTCAAATCGCTTTTTTTCGTTATACGGATGATCAAGATCATCAACAAAAAAATGATTCCAGGCTTTGTGCGTAGTGTATCCGGTTCTGCTTTGTTTCAGTTGTCTTGCTTGTTCCTCTTCGGATAGCTCCCCTCCATTTTCAAAATCCCAGGGGTCCATGTGCATGGTGGGGTAGTCTTTGATATGCTCTATCATCCTTCCTCTTTCCAAAACAAGCGTTTTTAATCCTTTTTCTGTCAATTCTTTGGCCGCCCACCCTCCTGTAATCCCTGTACCAACGACAATGGCATCGAAGTCTTCCGATTGAGTAATGATGTTAAAAGGCTGCATGATATCAGATGTTTCTAAAGAACTTGAAAATCAGTCATGTGGTTTGTTTAGTATTGCTAATTTAACATGGATAATGATGAGGTAACGGATCAAAGAACTATTCCGTAACGCTGTATAATCTCGTTTTCTATCATCGCGCTGTGTATTCTTTGTGGTTAAATCCCCTCCGAGTGGTTGTTGCAGACCCCTCTCCGTGCCCTTGGTGCCTTCTTTGTATGCTTTGTGGTAA
>JAPPDO010000099.1 GCA_028821635.1 Ekhidna sp. | reverse complement strand
CCACGACTATTACGTGGACCTACACCGATGCTATGGGCAACACGTCCACACAGACGCAGGAGGTGATCTGTCCTCTAGGTGCGGCAGACGATGCGGCGGAGACTGTAGTCTTCCCCAACCCTTCGGGGGATTATTTGGAGGTGCGGTCTCCTGTTGGAGGAACATTCCAAATAGTAAGCCTCAGCGGCAAGCCACTGCTGAAAGGTCCCACCAACACCCAAATGGACATAGCGTCTCTACACAGTGGCCTGTACCTCGTGCAGCTACCGGACGGGCGTTTGTTGAAGTTTGTGAGGGAGTAGGGGTGCTAGGCATGCTTTATGCTATTCTGGCGGTCTGATATTCGATGTAAAGAAAAATAATTATCAATTAGGCAAACAAGGTCTTTTTTACCGGCTATTCCCAGCGTATTTATTCACTTACATGCCTTTGGTAAGGATTATTTGGTGTTTTGCAAGGCGGCTTTTCTTTTTGATGTAGTCTATTCAATTTTATTGCAATGAGAAAGCCCATGACCTTGAGTTATCACTTTACCTAACCAACCCAAAGAAACAAAAAATAAAGATTGAGCATCAGGCTGGAGATAAAGTTAAGCCTCATGGTTGAGCGGTAATTCACAGAATCCGGAGCTTTTCTGGTTTTTAGATACCACACAGAGAAATGAATAAGCACCGGAATCAAAAAAACAGGGAAGAGCAGTGCTTTTGTAATGCTAAAGTAGGTGTAGAAGTAATAAATAAAACCGGAGATGGCGACCGTAAATACCAATGCCGTAAAGTGAAAAGTGCCAATAATTCCAAGCTTACGGCTAAGGGTTAAATCCCCCCTTCGTGCATCTTCCTCATGTTGGTAGACCTGTGTCATAGGGTATGATCCAAGCAAAAGCAGTGTGCTTAGAATTCCTGGCAGTTGAATTCGACTGTTTAGTGTGGAGTGAAGATCAATATCATTGATGGCAATGATGGATAAAAGTAAAGTAAAGTAACCCTGAAATACGCCTGCTGTCAGCCAGCCGGTTACCGGATATTTTTTCAATCGAGCCGATGGATGACTGTATGCTTTTGATACGAAGCCATAGATTAAGATCATCACTGCAAACTCTGAAGAGATAAGAAAACCAAGGCCGAAAGCAATCGCATCAAGAAGAAGTGAAACCCGATATAATTCAATGGATACTTTGGGTGGATTTTTAAGTCCGCCAATGCTCTCCTCGTCTTTGTCAAAATAAGAATTGTAACCATTGCTTGCCGGATACACAAGGAAGTGCAGGATAATGAAACAAAGCAATGAGGTTTGAGGTTTTGGTTGTTCGGAAATGGAAAAAGCTAACAAAAAAATCGGCAGCAAAAAAAAAGAGAAAGAGAATCTCAGATGAAGAATAGTAGATTTTTTCAATGCAGACCTCGCTTACTAATTAAATAATCGCTAATATTAATCAAGAACAGCATAATGCCGGCATTCATTCATTCCATAGCTACTACAGTTCCTTCCTCCGTTGCTTCACAGCAACAAATAGCTGATTTTATGATAGCGAATTTGAATCTAAGGAAGGAGCAGCAGCATAAGCTGAGGGTTCTATACAGGGCAAGCGGAATAGAACAAAGGTATTCGGTGTTAGAAGACTTTAGCCAAAGACTGAATGGTCAGCATTTTTTCAAACAGAAAGCATTTCCCTCCGCAAAACCAAGAATGGAGCTATACCAAAAACATGCCATTGGTTTAGCCACGAAAGCCGCTCGGAAAACACTCCAAACCGGATACACATTATCCGAAGAGATTACTCATCTTATCACGGTAAGCTGCACCGGAATGTATGCACCGGGGTTGGATATTGAATTGGTACAAAACCTTGAACTATCAACCGAAACCAAGAGGACATCTATCAATTTCATGGGCTGTTACGCTTCTTTCAATGCACTCAAAGTAGCTGTTAGTATCGTGGAGGCCGATGCCAATGCTAAAGTGCTCATTGTTTGTGTGGAACTATGCAGTATTCACTTGCAAGACAGTGGCGATGATGACAGCCTTCTGTCAAATGCTATATTTGGCGACGGTGCTGCGGCCTTAGTTCTCAAAAGCACCGAAAGTAATACCTGTTTAGAACTGAAAAGATTCCATAGCGACCTTGCACTTCAGGGAAAGCGAGAGATGGGATGGTTTATTGGAGATCATGGTTTCGAGATGAAGCTAAGCACAAAAGTTCCGGACGTGATAGAGGGGGGTATTAAGGAATTGACGAGGAGACTTTTAGCAGCTACGACCTTGGGCGTGGAAGGGATAGATTACTTTGCAATACACCCCGGAGGCAAGAAGATTCTGGAAATAATAGAAAAGCAACTTGGCATTTCGAGAAGCCAAAATATACAGGCTCACGAGGTGCTTAAAAAATATGGAAATATGTCCTCCCCCACTGTATTATTCGTGCTGAAAAGAATCTTTGATCAGCTAAGCCCTTCCGATAACAATAAACACATACTGAGCTTTGCTTTTGGCCCGGGTCTTACGCTTGAAAGTGCGTTATTACAAATACACACTAATGCTTAGGTTCAGATCTGATGAGGCAGAGATGATGGATGACCTCAGTATTTCAGGCCCCATCGTTGATCGAACACTTAAAGAATTAAAAAAAATTAATAGCACGTTAGGAGGCAATGCAATAAGCGTCTCCGGTTTCAGAAAACTCGTAAAAGACCTTCCATCTTTCACGCTCGCAGACTTAGGCTGTGGAGGAGGGGATATTATGAAAAATATGGCATCGTGGAGCAGGAAGGGAGGTAAAAAGGGATTATTTATTGGGGTAGATGCTAATCCACATATTATTGATTATGCCAAAAGAAACACATCAGAATTTTCCGAGATAAGCTATCAATCTATCAACATTTTCAGTCGGGAGTTCAAACAGCAAACCTTTGACATCATACATTGCTGCCTGTTTTTACATCATTTTTCTAAAGAAGACCTGATTCAATTATTCAGGCATTTCAAAAAGACAGCAAGAATAGGAATAATCGTCAATGACCTGCATCGACATCCAATCGCTTATTGGAGCATTAGCGTTCTCACCCGCCTTTTTTCTAAGTCCTCAATGGTCAGGAATGATGCCGCCGTATCCGTAGCGAGAGGGTTCAAAAGAAAAGAACTTGTTGAAATCCTAAAAAAAGCAGGTATTAACAACTACAAGTTGAAATGGAAGTGGGCATTCCGCTGGAAATTAATCTTTTAGTGCCAATCTAATTATTAGTACCACTAAAAGACCCAGTAATCTCCTAAAAGTACACATCAGTGAATGGTCTAACGCCTAAAAAATCAAGAAATGTTTGCTTCTTTGTGTCATTGTCCATATTTATCATTTAAATTTCAAATACATACACGAACTATTTAATCTTATGAAAAAGCAAAGCAACCCAAACATTTCTCAAGTGAAACACGAAAAGAATAATCATAAAATATATCAACCCCACTTGAAAGCCC
>JAPPDO010000178.1 GCA_028821635.1 Ekhidna sp. | reverse complement strand
GATTGTGCTTATGGCTTGGGGCATAAAGAAAGCAGAAATTTTAAAGGCAGCCATTGAAGGAGAGATGACTGCCGAGGTTACGGCTTCTTACCTCCAAAGCCACGAAAATACTACCTTCATTTTGGATCAAGATGCCAGCAGCAAACTCACACGCTTCCAAACGCCATGGCTGGTGGGTAAAATAAACTGGGACTATGCCATACGAGACAAAGCCATCGTCTGGCTAAGCAATAAAGTAAATAAGCCTGTGCTGAAACTCACCAACAGAGATTATAATAATAATGGCATGTCTGACCTGATAGCACTGGAAGGCTCTGCTTATAATGTAAACATCAAAATGCACAATCGGTTGCAGTACACCATCACAGGGTGGCCCGGCGGAAAAACTAACTCAGACGATCGAAAGCGACCGGAAAGGACAGAACCGGCAAAAAAACGAATTATCATTTTCAGCCCACATCCTGACGATGACGTGATCTCTATGGGGGGCACTTTTTTAAGATTGGTAGAACAGGGACACGAAGTGCATGTAGTATACCAAACCTCCGGGAGTAATGCGGTTTCTGATCATGATGCACTCAAATTTCTGGAATTTACAAAGCACCTGAGTCAAAAGAAACTATCCAATATCGAGGGACTCATCTCAGAAATTAACGAGAAACAAAGCGGTGGTGTGGACTCTCCCGAAATTCGCAAAATAAAAGGTTTAATCAGGCGATTGGAGGCGATTGGAGCGGCAAGGTACTGTGGACTGGCTGACAGCCATATCCACTTTCTGGACTTACCTTTTTACGAAACCGGAAGGGTGAAGAAGAATGCGCTGGGAGAAAGAGACTATGGGCTGACAAGAGAGATTATTGAAAAAATAAAACCTCATCAGATCTATGCCGCAGGTGATCTCTCAGACCCTAACGGGACGCATAAAGTGTGTTTAAAGGCCATTACTGTTACTTTAGATCGTATCAAAGACAGACCTTTTATGAAGGATTGCTGGGTGTGGCTGTATCGAGGTGCATGGCACGAGTGGGCGATCAACGAAATTGACATGGCCGTGCCACTAAGCCCCGACGAGGTGATGAGGAAGCGAAAAGCAATATTCTTTCACGAAACACAGAAAGACGGGGTAATGTATCAGGGCAATGACACACGTGAGTTTTGGCAGCGAGTTGAAGACAGGAATGCAGGAACCGCCAAGTCATACAAGGAACTCGGACTCACCGAGTATGAGGCTATTGAGGCATTTAGAAGACACCATTTCTGAAAAGATCATGTTTTTAGTAGTTGATGGCGGCTCCACAAAGACAGATTGGTGCCTGATTAATCAAAACGGGATTGTCCAAATCCTCCAAACGGAAGGCATAAACCCGCTGTTAGTGAGTGCTGACATAATTACTAACATCATCATTAAAGATGTGATTAAGCCTTTCAAAGGGATCATACCGGACTGTATTCATTATTATGGCGCAGGCTGTGGAACACCGTTCGGGGAAAGGACGATGATTCAAATCCTCAAGACTCATTTTACCGCATCAAACATTACAGTAGAAAGCGATATGCTGGGGGCATGCAGGGCTCTATTTAGTGGAAAGGCCGGAGTATGCGCCATCCTGGGCACAGGTACAGGATCATGCTATTATGATGGTAAGTCTATGACTGAATTTTGTCCCGGGCTTGGTTATGCACTCGGAGATGAGGGAAGCGGAGCACACCTCGGGAAACAACTGGTAGTGGCCTTTGAAAGGAACTTATTACCCCCAAAACTCAGAGAAAAACTGGTAGACTCCTGTGATATGTCTGATATAGTGGCTAAAATCTATAAAGCAGAATATCCAAGCAAAACACTGGCAGGTTTTGGGTTATTTATTGCTGAAAATCGCTCAGAACCATTCATAAATGGACTTGTGACAAATGCGATGAAGCTGTTTTTTGAACGGTTTATCTCAATCTACGGCAAACCGGCGTCTACTAAGATCGGTATCGTTGGCTCTATTGGCCATTGTTTCAATGAAGTGATAAAAGAGGAAGCTGCCGCTAGGGGGTTTAAGAAAGTCCGCTTCCTGAAATCACCCATTGAAAACCTATCCAATTATCATCTCAATGCAGGTTTTTAATTTACCTGTAGTTGATTGGAGAATCTGACTAATGGGAAACTATACATTATTAACACATGTAAAAGCCCCCTAGGCAACTACATGAGTTCTTAGGTATGGCTTCAAAACTTGTAGTAAAACTATTTGTAATGTGAACTTAAAATCTTTAAATTTATTGCTTATAAGCAACAAATAGAATTAAATGAATAAGGGAATCATAAACGATCTTATCAAGAATTTTGAGATTAAAATTCTTGAAAGACATCTCATTTATGCCTTTCTAACGAGAAATGATATTCAGTACGAGAGAAGCCCGGTACTCTCCGAACTTTTTTCTGACTTTTCAGCAATCCCGGAAGTTTGGTTAACTGTCTCAACTCTAGAATTGAAAAATTTAAAAGATCTTGAACATACGCTTGAACTACTGACCCCTAATACAGATAGAAAGTTGAATGGAGCATTCTTCACACCAACCCATGTTGTGGAATTTATAATCAATGAAGTTGCCCCAAAGGAAAAGGATAGGTGCTTGGATCCTAGCTCTGGATGCGGAGCGTTCCTGATTGGATTAATTGACTATTTCAAAAATACTTTTAATAAACATGTAAAAAACATAGTCCGAGAAAATATTTATGGATCAGATATTCTTGACTATAACATAAGCCGTACAAAAACTATCATTTCAATTTATGAATTAATGTCAGGTGAGATCATAGAAGAACGTGACTTCAATTTGTTTTTTCAAGATAGTTTAAGAGAGCAATGGGACACAAAATTTGATGTAATCGTAGGCAATCCTCCATATGTGAAATACCAAGATTTGAGTGATAACAATAGGAGGTTTTTGACTAGCCAATGGGAAACAATAAATTCCGGTGCGTTCAACTTATATTTTGTGTTTTTTGAACTTGGTTTTAAATTGCTTAATGATGAAGGGCGATTAGGGTACATAACCCCAAATAATTATTTCACTTCACTCTCTGCACAATCACTAAGAAGTTTTTTTTATTAATCATAAATGCTTGAACAGAATACTTGATTTTAGGCATAAAAAAGTATTTGATGCTCAAACATACACGGCGGTATCCTTCTTAAATAAAAAGAGGAATGAATCAATCTTATATGATAAAATCAAGGATGATCAGGAAATTGAAGATTTTATAATTTCAGCTAATGGATCTCCAAATTATCTAGTCAATCTCAACTTTAAAAAGTGGCGACTCCTGAGAAAGTCAGATCAGGAAAACGTAAGAATTATTGAAACAGTTGGAACTCCAATAAGTTTACTGTACAATATTTCTGTTGGTATTGCAACCTTAAAAGATGAGGCATTGCTAATTTAGCATAGTTAAATGATTGAATAACAAATATAAAGAATATT
>JAPPDO010000383.1 GCA_028821635.1 Ekhidna sp. | reverse complement strand
CTCGTGTCATTAAGCCGTTATCGGTAGTTTGGACAAATACAACAGTTAAATGAACATAGAGCACATTAAACAAATCATTACTCACATTCTTCAAAACCATCCTATAATTCGTTCAGGATTGTTTGGTTCGTATGTGAACAACGAGCAGTCCGAAGACAGTGATATTGATATTTTGATACAGTTAAGGATACAGATTTGTAGCTGCCTAACAATAAAATTGTATCAGCGTGATTGGTATTGATAGCGTTGCTTTCTCCGCTGCTCTTCCTAATTCTTGACAAAGTCTTTAGCGTAAAATTTAAGACAGTTTATGGTTGTTAGTATAAATCTACTGCATTTTAGCGATGCAACAAATTAATTATTGTACTTTAGATAAAATGAAAATTAAAGAAATCACTAATTTTCTGGAATCATGGGCACCTCCTTCATTACAGGAATCATACGATAATGCCGGCCTGATCATAGGAGATCCTTCAGATGATATTAGTGCCGTACTCATAACGCTTGATATTACCGAAGAGGTAATGGATGAGGCTATAAATGAAAAGTGTAATTTAATCATCGCCCATCATCCACTTATTTTTAGCGGAATCAAACGGATAAACAAAAATCACTGGGTTGACAAGTGCATTCGGAAGGCAATCAAAAATGACATTGCTATTTATGCAATTCACACTAACCTTGATAACATACGAACGGGAGTAAACCTGCAAATTGCAGCCAAAATAGGACTTAATAATTTAAAAGTTCTTAACCCAAAGTCATCCACACTTTCAAAACTCACCGTATTTGTACCGGTCGAAAGCAAGCACGAGTTATTAAACGGATTGTTCAAAGCCGGTGCGGGGAAAATCGGCAATTATGATCTTTGCAGCTTTCAATTAGATGGTATTGGTACATTTAGAGGCAATCAAAATGCTAATCCTGCTATCGGCAGCCCGAACACCGATGAGCATGTAAATGAAACTCGGATTGAGGTACTGGTTCACAGACACTTGGAAGGTGATGTGCTGAGTGCTATGAGAAAGCACCACCCTTATGAAGAGGTGGCTTACTATCTCTCGGAACTGAGAAATGAAAATCAGGAAGTGGGGAGCGGAATGATTGGATATTTAGACAAAGAAATGGATGTCAATCATTTTCTTCAAAGTCTAAAAAAATCTATGAATTTAAACTCTATAAAACATACCAAACTCATCAAAGACACAGTAAGCAAAGTGGCGATTTGCGGCGGATCGGGATCTTTTCTTCTCCAATCAGCAATTAGAGCAGATGCCGATATTTTCATATCATCCGATTTCAAGTATCATGATTATTTTGAAGCAAACGACAGCATCGTAATAGCCGATATTGGACACTATGAAAGTGAGGTATTTACTAAAAACCTTCTGTATGATGAATTAACTAAAACTTTTACTAGCTTTGTGTTTTGTTTGTCAATTACGGACACGAACCCAATCAAATATTTATAAAAAAACTGAATGGAAAATACAGTAGCTAAGAAACTGAAAGCTTTAGAAAAACTACAAGGAATTGATTCCAAAATAAACGAAATAAAAAAAATAAGAGGAGCACTGCCGGAGGAAGTACAAGATTTAGAGGACGAAGTTGCCGGCTATCAAACCAGAATAGAAAAGCAAACTGACGAAAAGACAGAACTGGAAGGCTCAATATCAGCCAATAAAATTGCTATTAAAGATGCTGAAAAGTTGATCAAGAAATATGAAGAGCAACAGTTGAACGTTAGAAATAATCGTGAGTATGATGCGATTACCAAAGAAATGGAACTACAACAGCTTGAAATTCAAATCCTTGAAAAAAGAATAAAAGAAGCATACGAAAAGATTGAAAAAAAAGAAAAGGATACCATAGGAACTCGAGAAATTTTAGTCGAGCGAGAAAAAGACCTTAACAGCAAAAGGGAAGAGCTTGATGCTATCATAAAGGAATCTGAGGAAAGTGAGCAAAAGACAGACAAAGAGCGGGCTAAGGCCGCTAAAAAGGTGGATGAGCGATTATTGAAATTTTATGATAGGGTAAGAAAAAATATGAGGAACGGCTTAGCTGTGGTTGCTGTAAAGCGAGGTGCTTGTGGCGGGTGTTTTAATGTAGTGCCCCCTCAGATGCAGGCTGAGGTCAGAGAGAAAAAGAAAATTATTATTTGTGAGTACTGCGGTAGAATCCTTTCACACGTGGAAGAGGTGACTGAGGAGGAGGTTAAACCAAAAAGAAGAGTTACCCGAAGAAAAACGACGGCAAAATAAGTGCCGTCGCTAAAGAGATGCAGACTTTTAACCTTTTTGATTGCTAATATATTGAGATTGTTTATTGTTTTTAATTCCGAATGTGCATAAAAATAGCCTTTTACGCTCACAATTTACTCTAAAGTAGAATTATTCATTTTATAAAAAAAATCTTTCTGAGATAATCTTTGATCATTGTGCCTTATAGTCCTTAGTGAGCAATCAATATAACTTTTTTCTGTAATGTTGAAAATAAAAAATATCAGCTACGGATTTGCGAGGGACTTTTCAGACTCTTTTAATTTCTCCGCCTTTTTATCATTAGCCTTCCAGTGTGCTTCCACCCCTCATCCCCTTCAATGATCACCAAAAAGATACCCTCGCTTAGCCCTGAAATATCATACACTCCGTCCTTAGAGGCGAAGTAAACCCTAACCATCTTGCCTGCTGTGCTGACAAGACTGACTCTGCTCAATGATTCTGAAATACCTGTAAGCGTGAAGTATCTCAAGGCAGAATTCGGATAAATGGAGATACCCTCCGCCGTTAGGATTCCCAGCAGATCCCCAAACGATTTTGTGTGACTGATTGGCCCATAATATTTAAGTATTTAAAGTTTATTAAGTAGATTCAAGCGTATAATAATTAAACAAAGTTTTTTAGTTTTTTTAATTTTATTTATCAGGTAGTGCTGAGCGAACGATTAAAGATTTAACCACAAAGAACACGGAGAAGCCACCAAGAGGGCCTACAACAACGTCGGATCGGGCTGCAAGAAACCTTGCACTAGGTGCATTTTGTAATCCGGCTAAGAAGAACGCTGTTTGTCTTGAACAGGATTGATTTGGTTTTAGGATTACCGTGATTGTGTTCATATTATACCCTTTTTTAAAAGACACTCAACCTCACTTGGACATTCTATGACTGCTCTTGAGCGACTCCTGACTTAATCTCTGATTGGAGCCGGATTTCAATTTTCAATTCTTTCAAAAGCTCCAATGTCCGGCATATTGTCTCTCCGATTGCCTACAACGTCATCTGTTAAATCAGTGCTGATGCCCTTATTCTTGGCAAAAGCGAGTGTGTCCAGCGTGTAGTCAGGGTTGAATCCGGGGAAATTAAACTCCGTTGAGGTGAAATTATTTTCAATCTCGGCGGTGGAACGGATGATGTTGGAAAGCAGTGAAACAGCCGCATTAGCCTCCCCCTGATCCCTCACTACGAACTCATTATCT
>JAPPDO010000213.1 GCA_028821635.1 Ekhidna sp. | reverse complement strand
CGTAAATACCTTCTTCTTATTGAAAGGGGGGTCTGCATAGATCAGGTCTATACATGCGGAGTTAATGCCTCTTAGAATCGCTAAGTTGTCATGACAAAAGATGGTACGGTTATCAATATTTGAACCCATAATTGGTAAATGCTTTTTTCTCTAAAATTACTTAATGGATCAAAAAGTATATGGCTCTCAAAAGCGCAATATTTTACTTTTCACTTGCCCTTATCCCGCTATCAAGTCTCTCTAATGTATGCAGTAGAGCTTCTCTAATGTATGCAGTAGAGCTTCTCTAATGTGCGCAGTAGAGCTTCTCTAATGTATACAGTAGAACCTTTCTAATTCTTACACTACTGTAAGGGGCTTACTAAAAGTGCCAATGCGAGGTATTTTTACGGGGTTACCTCCTGTATATTGAGTCATCACCTGTAGGGTATATTCTCCTGCGGCGAGCGTAGGGAGTATCACAAACAACCGTGCCGGTTTGTTGTCTACCAGAGTAACTATCTTATTTTTAGTGGCATCGGCGGCCACGAGATATACCCCGTTGTTGGAATCGCTTCCTTCGATTTTGAGCAGGCTTCCTGTTATTTCCAACACGCCACCGGAGGTAATTTGGTCATTAACGCTGCCGCTTACGCTGTCTTTCACCTCCAAAATGTACGGAATAGCTTCTGGAGCGGTTGTTTTCTCCACCTGTATCTTGTCCAAAGCATCTTTGAGCACTTTACCTGCGTTGGTGTTTACCTTAATCGTATGACGACCTTTATCAAAAGTATCACCTGCACCGTCAAACACGCCGGTGATGGATAGATTAGTCTTGAACAGGTCTGTATTGATCATTTCGCCATCGGCAGTGATGGAGCCGGCCACTTCAAAAAAGTTGTTGAGCACGGCCAAGATGTCAGCACGGGTCACAGTGCTGCCTTTTTCGAGCATTTGGCTGATGATGCTTTCCAAGTCGTGGCTTTTTACATCTTGCGGACGTGCATTGTAGTCGTCAGGCTGAGCGGTCAGCAGGTTTTCGGTTAAACTGTATTTCAAACTCATAAGTCAGTTATTTTTATAATTTTACTAAAAGTCCCTGTAAGATAGTTCATTAATTTGACTAAAGAGCATCTTTTTGAAAAATATCGCAACAAAACGATTAGTGATTTTAAGTTGTATGACATGAAAAATATTTTATACACGAGAGATAACCTGTACGTACTGCATAGCTTAAACAGTCAGTCAGTGGACTTAATCTATTTAGACCCGCCTTTTAATAGCAAAAGAATGTATTCGGCACCGATAGGCAGTAAAGCTGCGGGATCGAGTTTTAAAGATATGTGGACGTGGCAGGACGTAAATGAGGCTTATTTAGAAACATTGATCGACAGATACCCTGCACTGGTTAGGTTTATTCAGTCGATACAAGATATACATAGCAAAGCCATGATGGCATACATTACCTATATGACGCAGCGGCTGATAGAAATGCACCGGGTATTAAAAGACACGGGCAGTTTATACCTCCACGTAGACCCTACGGCAAGCCACTATCTTAAAATTGTATTAGATAGAATATTTGGCAGAAAAAATTTTAAAAATGAAGTTGTGTGGAAGCGTACCTATGCTCACAGTGATCCAAAGCAATTCGGTAGAAATAGAGATACTATTTTCTTTTACACTAAAACTAACCAATACACTTTTAATAGGGTTTACGTTGGTTATTCAGAGAAGTATAAGGATAAAAACTTCCGTAACAAAGATAATAGAGGCATTTATCAGGGTGTGACCTTAACAGGTGCCGGAACTAATTTGAACGATAAAGAATGGAGAGGTTGGAATCCTAAAAATAGCGGTAGACATTGGTCAGTTCCTAAAAAAATAGTAAATAAATTAGTAGGCAAACAAAAAGCCGAAAGGATGTCTATTTATGAAAGGTTAGACTTACTCTACGATAATGATTACATCGTTTTTTCAAAAAATGGTACGCCAAGATTTAAAAGCTATCTTGAGGATTTATCAGGCACTCTGGCTCAGGAAATTTGGATAGATATTAATCCCATTAGTAGTCAAAGTAAAGAACGCACCGGCTACCCTACGCAAAAGCCATTGGCATTACTTCAAAGAATTATTAAAGCAAGTAGTAATGCGGGCGATGTTGTTTTTGATCCGTTTTGTGGTTGTGCTACCACGTGTGTGGCTGCACAGCAACTAGACAGAAAATGGATAGGCATTGACATAGAAATAAAAGCATCAGAAATCCTTATCGACAGATTAAGTGATGATGCCGGATTATTTAAAAACTTTGTACACTTAAAAGAAAACGCCCCATTGCCTAAAAGAACGGATATAAAAGTGGAGCCTATAAGCACATCGGTAAAAGAAAAATTGTTTGAACAACAGGAGGGCTTATGCGGTGGATGTAAAGAGGAGTTTAACATCTATAATTTTGAGATAGATCATATCATACCTAAGTCTAAAGGAGGCGGAGATTATTATGAGAATTATCAATTGCTTTGTGGGAATTGTAACAGGATCAAAGGCGACAGACCTATGGAGTATCTCAGGATAAAAATAAAAGCAAGAGAGTCCTTATTAAGTCAAAAATTTTCATTCGGTGGATAATTATATCTTATATTGATAGGTATAAATCGTTGTATATGATTAGTTTATAATTTTACTAAAATGATGCTTAAAGGTAAAGATAAATTTTAATTGTGAGCATTACCCTTCTGAAAATATCCATATATTCTGTGTCTCCTTTCTCCGAGCATAGTTTTAGTCCCGCATGGAAAGCTACACCCGGCTATCCTTTTTTGCCATGCTACTTTCATTATCTTAACCATCTCCCACCTCTGTCTTTTTTATCCCGAATAATCTTTGTACTCCTTCACCAAATAGCATATTTATTTCAAGGGTGTTTTAGATTTGCCAGACTTTTTTTGATTCGTAATTTCTACTAATCTTTTAATTTATTAAGTTAGTTGCAGGTCTGTCTTGAGTTGGTTAAAATGATGTTTTCTTAGTACGATCAGTGCGGCTGATCTTCTCGGCTATCTCTTTTTTACTTCCTGCTGCTCTAAGTTGAAGAGGTCGTTGAGTACCTCTGCTAAAGTTTCAGCTTCACCTCTACGACATGCAGCTTTCAACTCCAAAACCGGGAGTTTGACGATTTTCTGCACCATGTTTTTTGTGACTACCTCCAATAGTGCCTTTTCCTTTTCCCCTAGCCCGGGATGACGTGCTAGTTCTTCCCTTCTTATAGAATCAAGTGTATTTTTCAACTTCTTAATGATGGGAGAAACTTCCATTTCATTCCTCCAACTTTTCAGGCTTTCAATGGACTCTGAGATAATATTTTCAGCATCGGGGACGGCCTGCTCCCTACGCGCTTTGGCTTTTATTGTTCGGTCTTCCAATTGATCACCATTATAGAGGGAAATCCCCAACACTGATTCCAACAGAGGGTCAATACTTCTAGGGACGGACAAGTCAATAAACA
>JAPPDO010000379.1 GCA_028821635.1 Ekhidna sp. | reverse complement strand
TTTATTGCAAGCCCAAGCGAGCCATTCAATGCAAAGTTGGTAAGATCAATAGCTGCAAAGTTATTGGCTAGTGCTCTTTCATTGCTCGTATTTGCGTTCAGGCTGACCGAATTAAATCTTAGCCCGCTATTGAAGACTAACTTCCCGGATAACTGATAAACATAACTGCCGTAAATGGCAACAGAAGAAAGAGAACTACCCTCGTCGGGGTATCTGCTCTCCGTTGCGGTAACTTCTCCTGTTTCAATATTTCTGCGAAATGCCTCCGAACTTACGTCATTATAATAGTAGTCAATACCATAATAGAGGTTTGAACCGGCAAATTCTTTATCAAAATCCAGGGAGATTGAATACATGTCCACTTGTTCGGTTCTGACTCTCAGGTGGTCGTCTCCAAACGGCCGGTCGTCTCTGCCTTCTCTGAAAGACTGGTATGCTAAGGTCGCCCTGGCCTGATCAAATAATGTTGATTTGGCATAAAGATTCCATCGCAGGTTGTGCATTTGCCACCTTTGAGGCCTGTAATGCCACTCTGCATTAGCCAAAGAATCAGATGTATTGACCGTTACAGTCAAATTATCATATCTGGGAATGTCTGATGTTGTGCTGTGATAAAAACCGTAAGTAATATCGCTTTTATCGCCGATACGATATTTGATCTTGGAAACAGTGGTAAACAAATCATAACCCGACGGCTTCTGTACATTAACATCATCATTTTCAATCAACACATCCTCCCCGTCAATTCTTTTGACATAAAAAGCTCTTTCAAATTCATTTTTGTAGCCGCCCCTCCGGACAGAACCGGCCCTTAGATCGCCAAATGAGGAGAGGGTAAACGAATGAAAAAAAGTCCATTTTTTGTCTGAGAGTGAAAAGTCAATATGTCCTGTCTTTTCATTAGCTGCGGTGCTGTATCTTGACAATGTATTAAGTGAAAAATCTGTAATATCGTCTGAAGACCACTTAGGTGCAATGGTATGAAAATCCATTATTCCACCCAAAGCATCGCTCCCGTAAATGACAGATCCCGGCCCAAAGACGACCTCCGCACTTTCCAACGCATTGGGGTCTATGTTGATTACGTTTTGGAGATTCCCACTTCTGAAGATGGCATTGTTCATCCTTACCCCATCAACGACGAGGAGCACGGAGTTGGTAGCAAAACCTCTTATTTTGGGAGAACCGCCTCCAAACTGGCTCTTTTGAACGAATACCTGGCCGGAGTTGGAGAGTAAGTCTGCGGAGGTCTGAGGGTTTTGGAATTGAACTTCCTTTTTGTTGACGGTGATAATTTGGCGGGATACACTTTGCCCCTCCTGCTCCCATTTATTGGCAGAAACGACTACCTCATTAAAAGGAACAATCTTTTCCTTTAAAAAAGCGTTCAGATCATTACCGGCGTACAAGATTGACTCCCGATGATAGGATGGGTGTTGAAGAAAAACCTCCCCCTTCGGGAAGCCTGATAAATTGGCCGTTCCTCTCTGGTCTGTGTGGCTGATATGTTCCCTATCTTCGTGATAGATAAATACATCGGATATTGAATTACCGGAGTTCTTATCAGCAACGAGGATGGTCTGAGAAGTGAGATGGGTTGAAACAAATGAATAAAAGAGAACAAAGATGTATTTAGGTCTCACTCAGGTTAATTAGTTTACTTTGGGTTAGTATCATCCACAAAAATCAGTCCTTTTATGGATGAATGCCAAAGACTGACGGAAAGCGGATCGGTTCACATGAATAACATGCAGAAACTAATAGAACGATTTAAAAATTATCGAAAGGTAAAATACCTTACTACAGTAAATAGAAAAGGGTATGCCTTCGTAGGTGTAGGGATGCATAGTATCAATAACCTAATCCCCGTCATTAATTACTTAAAAATAGATTTAAAATATTTTGTCACTAAAAGCCTGAAGAATGCAAGATTGATAGATGAGACCTATCCACATAGCCGTGGAACGAATGATTTTGATGAAGTGCTAAATGACAAGGATGTTTCAGGGATTTTTATTTCCAGCCATCCATTGTCCCATTATGGTTTGGTAAAAAAAGCACTGGAGGCCGGTAAAAATGTATTTGTGGAGAAGCCCCCATGCGCTGACACCGGAGAGCTGAAAGACTTGGTCGAAATAGAGAAAGCATCAAAATCAATATGTGCCGTCGGGTTGCAAAAACAGTATGCTCCTTACATTAAATATTTAAGAAAAGAGATGAAGAATGTAAGCTATAATTACAGGTTTGTCACCGGTTCTTACCCTGAAGGAGACCCATATTTGGATTTATTCATACATCCCCTCTCTTTGGCTGTTTTTCTTTTTGGAGCGGTTCGGCAGTATAATATTCTTAAAACTAAAAACGCTAAGACCGTGTTTTTACAACTCAAACATGAAAATGAAAATGTGGGCACAATAGAACTTTCTACTGATTATTCTTGGCATAATGCTGCCGAGGAGATGACTATTAATACACCACAAAAAATTTACCACGTCATGGACTCTGAAGAATTATCCTATTTACCAAAACAAGGACATCTGCTTAAAATCCCGCTTGAAAAAATCCGGAAGCCTGTCAATAAATACCTGGTTCTTCAAAAAAGAAATAACTTCAATCCCGTTTTACAAAACAATCAGCTATACACTAGCGGCTATTTTGCGGAAATAGAAACCTTTGTAAATATTTGTGAAGGTAGAGAAGGTATTAATAATTCCTCTCTTTCCAGTTGTATGGGGGTATATCAACTGATTGAGCAAATAAAAAATAACCATGTACAGTAAAATAGACTACGTAAAAAGAGGACTCAGACTTGCGAATAACCTCGCTTTTCCAGGCAATAAAAAGATCTCTACCCTGATGATCTACGGGACAGACCTTTGTGACTCCGGATGTAAACATTGTCTTATTTGGGCCAAAAGACCAGTAAAATACCTGACGTATGAGAAGATAACGGAAATAATGAACAGTAAGTGCATAAGTAAAAGCACTGTTGTTGGTTTGGAAGGAGGGGAGTTTTTGCTCCATCCGGATGCTGAGAAGATACTAGAGTGGTTTTCCAAAAATCATCCTCATTTCGATCTGCTTTCTAATTGCTTAAAGCCGGAAAAGGTTATTGAATCCGTAAAAAAGTACACTCCCAGAAGACTTTTTGTATCACTAGACGGGACACGAGAAACGTATAAATACATGAGAGGCAAAGACGGCTACGATGGTGTATTGAGCGTAATTCAAGCATGCAAAAGCAGCGTACCTATTTCAGCCATGTTTACCCTTTCGCCCTACAATTCATTTGAAGACCTCGACCATGTTATTGAGGTATGTCAGGAAAATGACATTGATGTAAGGGTAGGCGTGTACAACGATATTGAATTTTTTGACACCGTAGAAAAAGCGCATGAAACGGAGATTTCAACATTAAAAAACACAGAACAGCTAACTTTCGGTAAGGACAAAAAAGAGTTGAAAGATATTGCACTCACCAAAAAA
>JAPPDO010000211.1 GCA_028821635.1 Ekhidna sp. | reverse complement strand
AAAAATCCACAACTATCTATTCACAATGAGTCTATCAAACGCGAAGCAGAGAAATTGATAGAGACAAAGATATGAGCAAAACGACACCATCTTTTGTTCCCGATAACCTCCGTCCGTATTTAAACGAGATTGCAGAGCGTCTTTTTTCGGGGCATGCCGCTGTTATGGTCGGGGCTGGATTCAGCAAAAATGCCACGCCAAACAGTGCTTCAGGTTCTGGTTTTCCTGACTGGTCCCAACTCGGGGATATATTTTACGAGAAAATCCACGGCAAAAAACCTGATAATCAAAGCAAATATCTCAATGTGCTTAAACTGGCAGATGAGGTGCAGGCTGCGTTTGGGAGGCCCGCACTGGATCAGATATTGCGCAATGCCATTCCAGATGATGATTATGAGCCGTCATCGCTACATAAGAAATTGCTTACCCTACCCTGGTCGGACATATTCACGACTAATTATGATACGTTACTGGAACGGGCAAGGAATGCAGTCACGTCAAAAAGGTATGAAGTAGTTGTCAATAAGGAAGACCTGATCAATTCGGAAAAACCACGGATCGTTAAACTGCACGGTAGCTTTCCATCAGATCCACCATTTATCATTACCGAGGAAGATTATAGGTGTTATCCTGAGAATTTTGCCCCTTTTGTAAATACCGTTCGGCAAGCACTCTTGGAAAATACGCTTTGTCTGATTGGATTTTCTGGCGATGATCCGAATTTTTTGCAGTGGATTGGATGGATACGCGACAACCTGGGACAACAAAATTCTCCTAAAATGTACCTTATTGGTCCGTTTAGCTTATCGGAGGCTCAGAAAAAACTTCTTGAACGGCGTAATATTGTTTTGGTCGATCTATCTGAATACCCTAATGTAAGTAGAAATCACTACAAGGCATTGGAGCAGTTTCTTGATTACTTGCTCTCAAGAAAGGCGGAAGATAACAGGCTTGGATGGCCAGAAGAGCCAGAAGATAATGAACTCTCGCATCCTGATCCGCAATCTGTAAAGTTAGCACAGATTTCCAAGCTTCTCTCAGTTTGGAAAAAACAGCGTCTTTTATATCCAGGATGGGTAGTTGTTCCCGAAGACCGTCGAGGCTCTCTTTGGGCATTTACCGAACACTGGATCAATTATCTCCCTGTGCAAGACAACCTTCCTAACTTTATTGATCTTGAATTTGCCTTTGAGTTGAACTGGCGTATGGAGAAATGTCTATGTCCAATTTTGAATGAACAAATAGCATTTTTTGAAGCAATATTGGATCGGTATTTACCTATAGCAGGTATGGAGATGTCGCTTGAACAAGTTTCCGAGACCTCAGAGGAGATGAATGCCTGGGAGCTAAATAGGAGTGATATCAGGAACATGTGTCATCATCTGATCCTTTCGATGATGCGCTATTATCGTGAAGAAGGACTTTTGGAAAAGTGGGAAACATTGCGTGACAATATTCAGCAAGATATGGTGAATTTATCCTCAGAGCATAAAGCAAGCTTTCATTATGAATGCGCCCTTTATTCATTTTTTGGATTGAATTTGCCGGGACTCAAAAAACAACTTTCAGAATGGCCGGTTAATGAGTCTTTGCCATTCTGGGAGGCAAAAAGGGCAGGGTTGCTTGCCGAAATTGGGCAAGTGGAAGAGTCGAAGAATATTCTCGAAAATTCGCTAACAAATATCCGGTCCAAATTGAACCTCAAGCCCATTACAACGGATTACTCTTTAGTTTCACAGGAAGCGTTTGTAATGTTGTTACTGAAATATATACAGACTTCAGTAGGATTAAAAGAAGGAGATTGGACAGAGACTCAAGAAATTCAAAATAAAATTTTTGAACGTTGGAATGCACTTAAGCAATATAAATGTGATCCGCAGAATGAACTGAATATATTTGAACGCTCTCTTGAACGGCCACCGGTAAAAAGATCGCAGATAACAAAAAAGAAAGAATTCGATATCGGACGGGTTACACAAACCCACCATTTTGGTGGTGGGGATAGTGAAGCATTGACGGCATATAACTTTCTGCATTTTTGTGAAGATGCTGGTATCCCGTTCAGAATACCCGGAGTCACTTTAGAAAAAAAGAGCACAGAGGGAACATTGTCCCGTATTGCGGATTATTCGCCGTACTGGGCAATGGTTAGTATGGTACGGATTGGTGAAGAGAAGGTTGTTGATCATATTTTTAATCGTGCGTCGCTATCACAAATACAGACTGCTTCTGTTGATAATCTTGTTGCACAGTATCTAAAATCCCTTGAGCAAAGCATTGCTGATATCCGATCAGGGGACCGCTTTTATGGAGATAATTTCGGTGTCATATTGGCAAAAGTCATTCCAGAAATTTTGTCCAGACTGTGTTGCAAATGCTCATTCGAAGCAAAAGAAAAACTTCTCAATTTTCTCCTTAGTGTCTATCAATCAGAATACAGAAGTAACTATGGCGGAATCCGTAACTTGACAGTGCGGCTTCTGAGGGCTTTTTCAGTTCAGCAACGATTTGATTTGATTCCAAGACTGATAGACTTCCCTATTCTGGATAATCTTAATCCTCTTGAAGAAAGAGAATTTATTAACCCATTTCAATTCCTCAATTTGGATAGGGAACTAAACCAGAATTGGAATAAACCGATAATTTCTGAAAAAAAATAAAGGCCCTAATTGAACAAGTATCATCTGATGATCCAAATACGAGAAAATGGGCGATATCCATACTCAATACGTTGCATGATCTAGTAATTTTGACCAATACACAGAGTAATGAATTTGCCGAAGCGCTCTGGAGTCAAGTGGACCAATTAGGCCTTCCATCCGAAACAATTTTTTATAAATTTGCTTTTATTTACCTGCCTCATCCTCCGGATGTTGAGCCAATCACATTGTTCAAGAATTATATCGAAGACGCGCAATTTCCCATTCAAAAAGATAACGAAATATCCTTTACAAGAGGGCATATCCCGATCTGCGAAGAGATCATCCGTGCAAGAAATTATATTGAATGGTCTAATAAAGATATTTTTGAAATTTTTGATCGTCTTGTTGAATGGTGGGACGCTGACAAAAAATATTTAAAAATAAGTCCTAGTGATATCTTATTTGGTTCTACGGCAGATGAATTTAAAGACAGATTTGAACGCTTGGTAAACGTCACCGCTGTTATTGCGCCGAATTTTAACCTGAGCAAAGAAAATAATAGAGAAGAGACATTACAGCGATTGATCCGTGAGCTACGGGATTATGGGATCAATGCTCTTCGCCTGGAGAGTGCCTGTCTCCACATATATCCCGAGTCGAGAGAGGATGTGCTTGAGAGGATTGAAAATGGAATGGCTTCCGATATCCACGAGTTAGTTGTTGATAGCCTACGGGCTGTTTGGGTTATGGTAGAAAATATGGAGACGGATACAAGTAAAAAGGAATTATAACAAATTTTGAGAGTCTTAGGTCAGATGGTACGATGGCAGAAAAATATAGGTCTCCCAAG
>JAPPDO010000177.1 GCA_028821635.1 Ekhidna sp. | reverse complement strand
TATCGAAAGAAAAATAGGGATTTCCGCCATGTCTCAACTAAGTATGAATGCGGGAGAATTTCATGATCCTGAGTGGTGTCGTGAAAAAGGATTGTTCAATGAAGTCTTTGAAAGTGTGGAAAAGATGGATAACGGCATGAATGAGCTCGTTAAAAAACTTGCCGGCTACAACCCCGAAGCCATGAGGGAGATGAAGAAAGTGCTGTGGCAGAGTACTGAACACTGGGATGAACTTCTCTCCGAAAGAGCAAAGACAAGTGGAAACTTAGTACTCTCCGCATTTACACGAATGTTTATTCAAAAATTCAGAAATAAGTAGTTTTGGGGAGATTTCTGTTTAAGTCCGACGAAGCAGTGAGACTGGGATATACGGAGAAAATCTAACAGCACAGTAAAAAAGTCTTTGACAAAAAATTAAAATGTCTTTAAAAAACCAAACGATGAGATTATCATTTACAAAATACACGTTGCCAATTATTTTGGCCTTTCTATCTTCTTTACACGGCTCCGCGCAGAAGAAGATTCAGGTGGAACATGTCACCGACGGCACTTTCCGTGAGCGATCGGTGAGAAGCCTCAACTGGATGAACGATGGCCAATTCTACAGTGCCTTGACAGAAAATAAAATTAAAAAGTACAGCGTGCTTAGTGGAGAAGAGGTAGAAACCATAGTAGATGGAAATGAACTTGATCTTTCGATCCGATCATACAGTTTTAGCGATAATGAATCCATCGTCCTGATCATGACTGACAGGCAATCCGTTTATAGAAGGTCTTACACCGCCGTTTTCTATCTCTATAACCGAGACACCGAGGAAGTAAAAAAACTTTCCGAAGGAAGACAGTCCTATGCCACTATTTCGCCGGATAATTCTAAGGTTGCTTTCACCAGAGATAACAATTTATTCTATACCGATATCATATCAGGAGACGAGGCAGCCATAACAACTGATGGTAAGTTTAACTACATCATCAACGGAAGTTCCGATTGGGTTTATGAAGAAGAACTCTACATCACAAAAGCGTTTGAATGGTCGCCTGACAGCAAAAAAATTGCCTATTATCGGTTTGATGAATCTAATGTAAGAGAGTACAACATGCAGGTTTGGAATGACGGGGCCTCCTATCCTGAAGACTACCGATACAAATACCCCAAAGCCGGTGAAGACAATTCCGTGATTGAGATTTATGCTTACGAAATTGAATCCGGAAAGAAAACCAAGCTTGATATTGGGGCAGCGACAGATATCTACATTCCCAGAATTTACTGGACAAAAAATGCCAGCCTGCTGGCCATTCAGCGATTAAACCGATTACAAAATCAACTTGACATTTTGCATGCCGATGTATCATCCGGGTCTTCCAAAGTCATTCTCACTGATAAAAGTGATACCTATATTGACGTTACGTTTTGCGATGATTTGATTTATCTGGAAAATGGAGCGCAGTTTATATTCAGTAGTGAAAAAGATGGTTACAAACATTTCTATCGCTACAACATGGACGGAAGCCTGGTCAATCAGATTACAAAAGGGGCTTTTGAAGCACTTGAGATGGTGGGGCTAAATCAAAAGAAAAACACGCTTTACTACACAAGCACGGAGGAGTCTCCGCTGGAGCGGCAGCTTTATGCGGTCGATCTTTCCGGCAAGTCAAAAAGGAAACTAAGCAGCGAAGAAGGACATCATGGAATCAGCATGAGCGGTGATTGCAAATACTACATGGACTACTTCTCCAACTCCAATAATCCGCTGGTTGTCTCTCTCTATCAAACGAAAGGGAACAAGAAAATCAAAGTAATGGAAGACAATGAAGATCTGAAGAAAAAACTGAGGGAATATGCCTTTGTAGAAAAAGAGATTTTTACCATAAAAAATGACAACGGCCAGAATCTCAACGCCTATTTTCTGAAACCCGCAGATTTTGACGTAAACAAAAAATACCCCTTGTTAATCTATCAATACAGCGGTCCCGGCTCGGTCAGTGTTGATAAAAGATGGCGCGGGGAAAATTTCATCCTTCATCAATACTTTGCTCAGAATGGATACATTGTTGCCGTAATTGATTCAAGGGGCACCGGCAATCGAGGTGAAGTATGGAAAAAAGTCACTTACAAGCAGCTAGGCAAATACGAAACGGAAGACCTCATCGCTGCGGCCAAAGCCTTAGGCAGCTACGACTATATTGATGAAAAAAGAATAGGTATTTGGGGTTGGAGCTACGGAGGCTACATGTCCTCACTATGTATTCTGAAGGGCAGCGATGTCTTCAAGACAGCCGTTGCTGTTGCTCCGGTAACGGACTGGAAATACTACGATACCATCTACACGGAGAGATACCTACAGCGGCCGCAGGACAATACGGAGGGCTATAATGAAAATAGCCCCGTCCGTCATGCAGATAAACTGAAAGGAAACTTTCTGCTGATCCATGGGACGGGTGATGATAATGTTCACTTTCAAAACTCAGTGGCCTTACAAAACGAACTACTAAACGCCGGCAAACAGTTTGACTCATTCTATTATCCCGACCGTGCACATGGGATGGGTAACAGAAGAGACCATCTCTACCGCATGATGACAACCTACATTATGGAAAAATTATAAAAAAGACTTTTTCCCGAAACAGGTTGAAGATAACGTCGGCCTAATAAGGCGGACGTTTCTTTGGTGTGGCTTTCTTGTTACCTGAAAATAAATACGGAGACAGGAAAATCTCAGCTTTTATGCTTATTAACAGGAAACGGTCATTGTCACCCGGATTTCCACGTGCGGCACCGGGCTGAATCTGATCATAAAAAGTTGGATTAAGCACGCCGACTTCATCTTTTCGATTACTCAAAAATGCCGCCGTTGAAGAATTAAACTCCGCAGCGTAGGTCTTAGAAACATCATCCACATAATCGGTGAAAGTCAGATGGTAAAGAACCTCTGCATTAATATTTATAAAATCATTTACCCGAAATTTAGCTCCCAATCCAAAAGGAATGGTAAGAGACCCTTTACGATACAAGACACCCTCTGTTTGCGCTTCTCTCAAAAGATACCTTTCCCCCTGTAGTTCTGTGGCAGGATTGTATCTCAAATACCCAATACCGGCAACTAAATAAGGATCAAAAATCCAACGTTTATAATAATAACCCCGATAAGGTTTCATATAATAGGTCAGTCCAAGATGAGCATGATAGTTATTTGACTCAAATGATAAATTTCTTTGACGTTGAAAGCTGCCGTCAGGAGCATTCCCGTCGGAACCGGAAAGAGACAGGTAACTAAGTTCCACTCTGAACCCAACCCGGCTCAAAAGCCGTGCCTCAATACCCGTAGTAAATAATGATGGCCGGTCGTTAATTTCATTATTGGTATTTAACTCTCCGAAATAGGTAGCGGTTCCGGTTCCAATATAAAAAGAGAAGTACCTGTCGCTGAGCTTCCACGAAAAAAAATCCTGAGCCACTGACAAGAAAGGCAAGAGTATTAATAGTAAATAAATGCTGAA
>JAPPDO010000146.1 GCA_028821635.1 Ekhidna sp. | reverse complement strand
TTAGGCCATTTCAAATATTTGGGTGAGTCTACGAGTTGATCTAGCACTTCAATCATTGCTAGTCCCGTAATTAAATTCAAAAAATATTGATTCGAGAGTTTTATCTTTTTAGGCTTTAAAAGAACGGACATTAACACATTTTTATGAGGTTCGGCAATCCATTTATTTCCCCTTTGGCCCTTACCCTTTTCCTGGTATCCTGTGTATAAAACGGTGCCTTCTTTAACATTACTTTTTTTCAGAAGATTAGATAGTTCATCGTTGGTAGAGTGACATTGTGGCAGATAAATGACGCTTTTCCCTAAAAAAGATGGTTTGGCAAAGACTTTATACAATAGATTAATATAAATTTGAAACAAAAATAACGTCAAAGGTTTAGTGCTTGGAAAGACCATCGGGGAAGTCAGTTCAAATGTTCTTAGTGAATGGGTTGTCGATGGAATGTTAGAGAAGAAAGCTTCCAATGTTGTAGTAATGGACTTGAGAACAGTGAAGCATGCGGTAGCGGACTTTTTTGTAATATGTAATGGTAACTCTAATGCACAGATTGATGCGATTTCCCAGTCCGTTGAGGAAAACGTTCATAAACATTCAAAGCAAAATCCCTGGAAAAGAGAGGGACAACAAAATAAAGAATGGATACTACTTGACTATGTTAACGTAGTAGCCCACATATTCAATAAGGAAAAAAGAGTTTTTTACGGACTTGAAGAACTCTGGGGCAATGCGAAGATTACTCGTGTTGATCCAAACTAATTTGTATTCAAATTCGTTTAGCATAAAGATTTTATGAAAACAGACAAAATTCCCGACGGAAAAAGAAAAGGTTCACCAAAACCCAAACCCAAAATTCAGGGATGGCTCATAGGAGGGTTATTAGCAGTAATCATTGCTGTCACCTTTTTTTCAAACGATAACGGAGCAGTCAATACTACCTACCGAGAGTTTGAAAGAATGGTCAAATCGAATGATGTCCAAAGGGTAGTTCTAATTAAAAATCAGGATTATATTGAAGTCACTCTTAAAGAAGAGGCATTAAGCAATACAAAATATCAACTTGCATTGGAGCAAAACAAAAGCCTGTTCCGTTCGCAAAATGACCCGCATTATAAAGTAGAGATCGTTAGTGTGGAAAAGTTTGCAGAAGACTTTGAAGAATTGATGGCCGGCCAGCGAGAAGACCTGCGATTTGACTACAAAATCGAAGAGCGAGGCGACTACACCAGTATCTTATTCAACTGGGGATTTCTGGTTTTACTCATTTTTGGTTTCTGGTTTTTGATGCGCAGGATGGCGGGTGGTGGCGGCCCCGGCGGTCAGATATTCAGTATCGGGAAATCAAGAGCAGCACTGTTTGACGCAGAGAGTAAAGTAAAGATCACTTTTGAAGATGCTGCCGGATTAGAAGAGGCAAAAGAAGAAGTTCAGGAGAGTGTTGAATTTCTCAGAAATCCGAGTAAGTTTACGAAACTGGGAGGCAAAATTCCCAAAGGAGCATTATTAGTAGGCCCTCCCGGAACATGTAAAACACTCCTTGCTAAGGCTGTAGCCGGTGAAGCAGGGGTGCCATTCTTCACCCTATCAGGGTCGGATTTCGTAGAAATGTTCGTTGGTGTGGGAGCCGCCCGTGTAAGAGATTTGTTTAAGCAAGCCAAGGAAAAGGCACCTTGCATCATATTTATCGACGAAGTTGATGCAATAGGTCGATCTAGAGGAAGAGGTCAAATGCCAGGGTCTAATGATGAGAGGGAGAATACATTAAATTCCTTACTGGTTGAAATGGATGGTTTTGCCACCGACGTAGGTGTAATTATCCTGGCAGCGACGAACAGACCGGATGTGCTGGACTCAGCTCTCCTAAGACCTGGAAGATTTGACAGACAAATTAGTATTGACAAACCCGATGTTATTGGTCGTGAAGCGATCTTCAAAGTTCATTTAAAACCCATTCAAATATCCAAAAACGTTGACCCTAAAAAACTATCAGCACAGACACCCGGATTTGCCGGCGCAGAAATTGCCAATGTGTGCAACGAAGCCGCTCTAATTGCTGCACGAAGAGACAAGAAGAAGGTAGATATGCAGGATTTCCAAGATGCCATTGATAGAGTCATTGGCGGCTTGGAGAAGAAAAATAAACTTATTTCACCGGAAGAAAAGAAAATCGTTGCTTACCATGAAGCCGGTCATGCAGTAGCAGGTTGGTTCCTGGAGTATGCAGACCCACTGGTAAAAGTAAGCATCGTGCCCCGAGGGGTAGCAGCACTCGGCTATGCCCAATATTTACCAAAAGAACAGTTTCTGTATCAGACAGAACAACTCATGGATGAGATGTGTATGGCACTCGGTGGCAGGGCAGCAGAAGAGATTACGTTTGGAAAAGTCTCCACAGGGGCACTAAGTGACCTTGAGCGAATCACAAAATTGGCTTACAGCATTGTCACTGTTTATGGAATGAATGACAAGATTGGAAATGTCTCCTTTTACGACTCCAAACAATCTGAATACAATTTCACCAAGCCTTACTCTGATGCGACTGCAGAACTCATAGATCAGGAAGTAAAAGCCTTGATAGATAAAGCATACAGCCGTACTAAAAGACTGCTTTTGAGCAAGAAGAAAGAATTAGAGATTTTAGCTCAGGAACTGCTCAAAAGAGAGATAATCTTCCAATCAGACCTGGAGGGATTAATTGGAAAAAGGCCGTTTAAAAACTTAACTACCTATCAAAACTTTACAAACGGAACGGATGATGAAAATGAAATAAAAGAAGATATGGATAAACTGAAAAGCGATATAAAAAAGGAAATTGAAGAGGAGGAGACCACCACAGAAGAGGCAAAGTAGTAGATGAGGGGTTTTCAACGCCTGAATCCAATCCAACTTCAATCAGGCAAAAAGTTATATTTCGCAAGTGATTTCCATCTTGGTGCCCCAACCCAAAAAGAGAGCCTGAAGAAGGAAAAGCAAATCGTAAAATGGCTCCATAAAATCAGCAGCGATGCCTCTTCCATTTTTTTACTCGGCGATCTTTTTGATTTCTGGTGTGAATATAAAAAAGTCATCCCCAAAGGCTTTATCAGGTTTCAGGGGAAGATAGCTGAATTATCCGACAGCGGCATTCCAATTCATATTTTAAAGGGGAATCATGATGTGTGGATGGCTCATTATTTCCGCGATGAACTTGGTGTAAATATTCACGAAAACCCAATATCATTAGAGGTAAACACTAAGAAGTTTATGATGGGACACGGTGATGGATTGGGAAAAGGCAATTACATCTTCAAATTCTTGAAAATCATCGTCAAATCGAGCTTAGGAAAAGGGCTGTTCTCCATACTTCATCCAAATTTTGGCGTATCAATAGCGGAATTTTGGAGTAAAATAAGTGCAGAAAAGAGCAAAGAAAAGGATGAACTATTCCTTGGTGAAAAAGAACACCTATTCCAATACTCAAAAAATATCGAATCGAAAGTGCACCATGATTATTACGTTTTTG
>JAPPDO010000311.1 GCA_028821635.1 Ekhidna sp. | reverse complement strand
AATGAAGTCTTTAACATGACATTGGGGACAGTGAGTAATTGGTGTGTGCATCATTTTATTTTTTATCGCAAAACTACTTCATTTTAGCAATGCCGGATAGTTATCACACAAATTGTTTAGTCGGGCATTTAAGCGCAAATTCCATCTGTACAGACCTTCCTGAAACTCAAAAAAACTTTGAGGATACCTCCCGGTAAATAAAACAATCCAAAAAGAAATAAATGAAAGTATGGTGCCCCACAGAGAAACAAATATTAGTAAAAAAGCGTGAGGGAACGCAATGTAAATGGCTCCAAAAATGGATCTTAGCAGCAGTTCCCCTCGGGAATAGCGTTCTTGGTATTTAATGTCTAACTTCATCTTCGTTTGAATTTGTATTAGTAATTTTCAGAAATAACGTTAAAAGTCAAAAAATATCGAAAAGAAGGAGCTATTACATGCTTTTTAGTGAAATCCATAGAGGTCAATTATCGTCTTGACATCTCAATAAAATCTCTTTCGTTTTCACCAACGTACAACTGTCTGGGCCTTCCGATCGGCTCTCCCCTTTCTCTCATTTCTTTCCATTGTGCGATCCATCCGGGAAGTCTTCCCAGCGCAAACATTACGGTAAACATTTCTGTAGGGATGCCCAGTGCTCGGTAGATAATCCCTGAATAAAAGTCTACGTTAGGATATAATTTTCTCTCAACGAAGTAATCGTCTTTGAGTGCTTCTTCTTCAAGACCTTTCGCAATGTCAAGCACAGGGTCTGTAACACCCAGTTGGTTTAATACATCATCGGCTGCCTTTTTGATGATCTTAGCCCTCGGGTCAAAGTTTTTGTACACTCGGTGTCCAAATCCCATTAATCTGAATGGATCATCTTTAGCTTTAGCCTTCATCATCCATTTTTTAGTGTCCCCTCCGTCTGCCTTGATTCCTTCCAGCATCTCAATTACGGCCTGATTTGCACCGCCATGAAGCGGCCCCCAGAGCGCATTGATTCCTGCGGCAATAGATGCCCACAAACTAGCTTGACTGGAGCCTACGACTCTGACCGTAGAGGCAGAACAGTTTTGTTCATGGTCGGCATGAAGTATCAATAATTTGTCTAGCGCATCAGCAATTATCGGATTTACTTCGTAGTTGTCTGCGGGGAGCGCAAACATCATGTGCAGGAAATTACTACAGTAATCCAGGCTATTATTTGGATAAACTACGGGATGTCCCATTTTCTTTTTATACGCCCAAGCAGCAAATGTGGGCATTTTGGCAAGAAGTCTGATAATGCTAAGGTTTATCTCCTCTTCAGGCCTGTTGGGAAGCAGGCTTTGTGGATAATACGCCGTTTGAGACGTGACCAAAGAAGATAAAACCCCCATTGGGTGGGCCAAAGAGGGGAAACCATCTAAGATTTTCTTTATATCCTCATTTACTAATGTATGGTGTGTTATCTCCTCAGCAAAACTTTTAAGTGCTGCTGCCGCTGGGAGGTTACCATAGATTAATAAATAGGAAACTTCAGGGAAAGTAGATTTATCAGCCAACTGCTCAATGGGGTAACCTCGATACCTTAAAATACCTTTTTCGCCATCAAGAAATGTGATTGCACTTTCACATGATCCGGTATTCTTGAAACCTCTATCCAGTGTGATGGCTCCGGACTGTTCTCTGAGCTTACTGATGTCTATTGATTTTTCACCTTCGGATCCTGCGGTGACGGGGAGTTCAAAAGTTTGTCCGTTAATGGTAATTTGTGCAGTTTCGGGCATGTTAGCTTAATTAGTTGTTAATAGTTATTTGTTCAAAAATACGTATTTTCTGTTAAGAAATAGCGACTTAGTTACTGTTCAGTATTAAGGGGAGCCCATCATCACCTCCGCCCACCACAATGACCTTTGAATTGGGTGATCCGGCTAACTCTCTGGTTGCTTCTATTCCTCGCATTTTTAATAATTGAGGTGTCAGGCTGTTATTTATAATTTTATTGGCAGCGGCCTCCCCTTCGGCGGCAATTCTCTTCCTTTCAGCTTCGCTTTTTTCTTTTTCGAGTCTGAATTGGTAAGCCAATGCTTCTTGTTCCTGCTTCAGTTTATTTTCAATCGCCATTTTAATCTGGTCAGGAAGTTTGATGGAGCGAATAAGTAAACTCTTCATTTCCACATCATTACCGGAAGCCCCAAGCACTTGTCTCGTCTCTTCTTTGATGGAGGCTTCGACTTCCGGTCTTTTGGTAGAATAAATCTCCTCGGCGGTGTATCTGCCCATTACCTGTCTCACAGTGGATCGGGCTTCGGGAATTACTAACCGTTGAATGTAGTCCCCTCGAAAATTTTCCTGAATGGTGCCTATCGCATTGTATTTTGGGTGGAACCGAACGGTAACATCAACGCTGATATTCAACCCGTTTTTATCAAGAACATCCATTGTTTCTTCAACCTTATTCTCAGAAACTTCGTATCGGTAGATTTCATTCCACGGAGCCTTCACGTGCCATCCAGGGCCAATGATTGCGTCTTTTTCAAGCGTACCGCTGAGTGTTTTGAAAAGCACGGCACGCTCGGAAGCCTCAATACGATAGAAGATGTTGTTAGCAAACGATAGGATCACAATGATTGCAATGGATCCGATGATGATGATTGGAAGGTATTTTCTGTTGTCCATTTAAGTATTTTAAAGTTATTTAATAATTCTGTAAAACTAACATCTAATGTGCTTTTGAAGTTTCATCATTCGTTAATAAATTGAGTTATTTATTTTTAATGAGTGATATCTAAAAAAACGAAGTATGGACTAAAGGCACTCGTATATGCGGCGAAGCAGCAATGCCGAGATCGGGTGCGCATAGCTACCATCGCAGAAGAGGAGAATATTCCGCACAAGTTTCTGGAGAGTATTATGCTTGAGTTGAAAAAAGCAGGATACCTGGGATCAAGAAAAGGCAAGGGTGGAGGCTACTATCTTCTGAAGACCCCCGACAGTATCTCCATTTCCGAAATCTATCGGGTACTCGAAGGGCCTATTGCACCGGTGCCATGCGTAAGCCTCAATTTCTACGAAAAGTGTGATGATTGTGACAATGAAGCCAACTGCGAGATCCACCAACTGATGGTACGGGTAAGAGACAGCACCCTGAATATTTACAACAATACCTTTATTTCCGATTTAATTGATTAAGCACCACGCATTAATACACCTGTCATTCAAATTATTTTCGACAGCTTTTTGGATTTATGAAAATAATGAATGAAGTTTGTGGTGCATGATAGTTATATTTTGATCTTTGTTTTATAGAGTCCCCTCACACTCGCAACATCTTTTATCATGAGAGTTAAAAATTAAAATTACGTTAATTAATTGCGAGAGGGGACTCTTTTTTTGCTCGCTGACACCGTTCTGTGGTTAAGTTGTCATTAGTTGACTCAGCATCGTCCGAAAGAGGTCGGCAGTCATCCGGATAAGGATTGTCTCACCACAAAAGACACAAAGTTTGGCACTAAGTACATAGAGAAGATGCGAT
>JAPPDO010000384.1 GCA_028821635.1 Ekhidna sp. | reverse complement strand
AGTTCCTTATCTGGGGAGTGAAGCTAGCGACCAGAAACGTCTGCCGCATGTGCGTGACGCTGCTCACATCCCAGTTGCTGATGTCGCCACTGAAGCGGGTGTCCAGAAACATCTGCTGCATATTCGTCACGATGCTCACATTCCAGTTACTGATGTCTTGGTTGAAGGAAGATTCTGCGAACATGCCGTGCATATCCGTCACGCTGCTCACGTTCCAGTCGCTGATGTCTTGGTTGAAGGATGATTCTGCGAACATGAATTCCATATTCGTCACGCTGCTCACATTCCAGCCATTGATGTTTCCGGTGAAAGAAGCTCTGAGGAACATGCCTCGCACATCCTCCACTACTGAGAGGTTAGGAGCATCCATAGCATTGATGGTCAGGTTGCTACAGCCCGCAAAAGCTAACTTCATGGAACTCCACTCAATATCTCCCCACTGCTGAACGGTGCGTATCTGATCTGCCGCAGGGGTCGGTACAAGAATGTCACGATCATCAAATTCTGCGAACCGGATATGGGGGAAACCCCCATTGATGGTAACCATGTAGGTGCCTGCGTCGGCATATTCATGGGTGGCATCTTTGGTGTAAGTGTTATTATCCGTTGAGCCGTCTCCCCAGTCTACGGTATAACTGTAGGTGTGGTTGGCCGTATCTGTGGGAATGGTGATTGTTTCATTCGCTGCGGTTGTTTCCCAAGTGGTGATGAAGGGACTGGGATCTTCCTGCGCCGTCACGGCAAGAAAACTAATGATAAAAATAATGGGCAGGATATTCTTCATGTGGCAATAATGATTTCTGGCACATCGGCGGGTTCGTAATTACTGATTATTTAACCAACGGCCTCATTAATTATGTCATTTAATTTTTACGTAAAACTATAAATAATCTAAACAAAAAGAAATGATATAATATGAATTACTCAACACGTAGGTTTGCTAGTAAAATTAGAATAAGTATCATAAACCGAAAGCGACACTGCGATTGCAAAACAAGAACACCTGCTGATTTTTGTTACGACTGCATGTCAATAAATCATAAAAATCTCTTTTTTATTATAAACGAGATCCGATTATCGGACTTTTTACTTTTCCATCCAATAATGAATTTCATAACAGTCTTTCAGGTCTTTTGTTTTTTCTTTTTTGCAGCCGGGAAAAGGATATTATTCAATATTAACCGATATCCCGGTGAGTTGGGATGTAGATTCAGGTCAGTGGGGGACTCGTTTACGAAATGCTGGTAGTCTTCGGGATCATGTCCGCCATAAAACGTCCAGAATCCTTTTCCTAAGATTCCGTGAATATATTTTGCTTCCTGTATGCTCGGTGTTTCCCCTAAAAGAATGACATCACCTTTTACGAGCGGCTTTTTAAATCCGGTCGTCTGCCCCATAAATCCGTGAATGATTTGCTGGTGATTTTGGGTCAGCATGGTAGGAATAGGGTCCCATTTAGCAGAAAACTCAAATAGTGTAAAGAAGTCGTTATTTTGTTTAACTCCTCGTTCATTTGCCTGATTATCAATATTTGAATATTCGTAGCGCATCGGGTCTCGCTCTATGATGAAATTTTTAAAAGCAATGGTCTTGGAATAGTCCAGTTTAGCCTGTGCTTTAGGATCAGCAGGATCACCATCATACATATTTTCCACAATATCAATTCCTTCTGCGGAGAGTGCGATGTCATAAGTGTCGGTAGCGGAGCACATGGCAAAAAGGAATCCTCCACTTGCGATGTAGGCTTTGATTTTCTTAACGATAGCAAGTTTGAGATGTGAGACTTTATTGAATCCATGCTTTCTTGCAGATTCTTCATATTCTCTTTGTTGTTGCTGATACCAGGGGAAATGATGATATGCTTGATAAAATTTTCCATATTGACCTGTGAAATCTTCATGGTGCAGATGAAGCCAGTCATAAACAGGCAGCTTATTTCCCATCACTTCGTCGTCAAATATCACATCATAGGGTATCTCAGCATACGTTAGGACAAGGGTTACTGCATCATCCCAAGGCTGTTTACTCTTTGGTGAATAAACAGCAATTTTTGGATACTTTTCAAGCTTCATTACATCCATGTTAGACGAAGGGCTTGCAATTAAATTTAAGATATCATTTGCTTCAGCATCAGAAATTACATGGTAGGAAACCCCGCGAATGATACATTCATTTTCGAGCAACCGGTGGTGTTTGATCATGAAACTTCCACCTTGATAATTCAACATCCAGTCTACACTAATGTCTTTTGTAAGCATCCAGTAAGCAATGCCATAAGCCTTCAGGTGATTAGCTTGCGTATTATCCATAGGAATGTGGATGTAGGCAGCATGTGCAAATACATAAGTATTTAATAAAAGAAAGACTACTACTTTTCTCATATTATATCATTTTTGTGGATACAACATTAAATCAAACCTATGTGTTTTCTCAAAATAAACTCATGGATCTGAAAGAGAATATCAAGGAAGGTATAAAATCAGTTAACGCAAATAAACTTCGCACCATCCTTACAGCCCTTCTGATTTCAATAGGTATCACTTCTCTGGTAGGGATACTTACGGCGGTTGACGGTATCCAAAATTCAATTAATAAGAGTTTTTCAAATCTGGGAGCAAATACGTTTGATATTGAGGATATCCGCAGAGACAGGGGCTCTTCGGGCGGAGTAAAGCAAAAAACGTATCCTAAAATCACCTACAATCAATTACTTCGGTTTAAGGAAAGATATGATGGTCCCGGGATAGTGTCCATTTACACGGTTATTACGGGCCGGGCCGAGGTAAAATACGAATCAGAGGTCACTAACCCCAATCTGCTGGTGAGAGGCGGGGATGAGAACTACCTTTTTGTTGATGGCTATGACGTTGAGCAGGGACGGCCATTTTCGGCAAATGAAAGTCTCAATGGTAACTATGTGGCGTTGGTGGGAAGCCAGGTTGTTAATAAGCTTTTTGACAATAAGAATCCAATAGGGGAGAGGGTTAGCCTTTTGGGCGCAAAATTCAGAATAGTAGGTACGATAGCAGAGCAGGGGGGAGCGAGTGAAAATTCAAATATTGACCGTACCGTTATCATCCCCATGCAAACGGCAAGAATTGTCTCTCCACAGAGGAATTTTGGATATGAAGCTGCCGTGGCGGTTCCGAACCCGTCTCAGATGGAAAATGCTATGGCCATAGCTCGCGGGTTAATGCGTGCGATAAGACAAGACCTGCCGGGAGAGAAGGATTCGTTTCAACTGACCGCCAGCAAATCACTGGCAGAGCGGGCAGGCTCTATCACAGGGTCTCTCCAACTCGGCGGCTTTGTCATTGGTTTTCTAACCTTACTTGGCGCATCCATCGGGCTTATGAATATTATGCTCGTCTCTGTTACCGAAAGAACCCGAGAAATTGGTTTAAGGAAAGCACTGGGAGCCACTCCCCGAAAAATCAGACAGCAGTTTCTGATAGAGGCGGTTGTCATCTGTCAGATAGGTGGAATTGGGGGTATGATTTTAGGCGTAATCCTCGGAAATGTCA
>JAPPDO010000026.1 GCA_028821635.1 Ekhidna sp. | reverse complement strand
GGAGAGACTCTCAGGGATTGGGTGTTTACAAGGGATTGTTAGACGATCAGATAAGAAGAGTGCCGGACAATAAAGATAAGTTTTATCCGGGATTACTCAGCTTTTTGAGTGGGTATGTGCCTGAAAGAGAGTTTTTGGCAGATATGATTCGTGAAAATCGCAGACGAGGTATTACAGGAGAGGTACACTTTTTCTACAATGTGGTGCTTGTTCGCGAAAAAGTGTTTAAAGCAATATATCCTGCCCCTTCAGCATTCCCTTCATTCGACTGATTTTGACCACAACAGAAATAACCATTTGTTAAATAATTTTAAAATACTTATTTTAGCGAGTACTAATGATTTAATTAATCGACAGAAAAATAAATATTATGAAGAAAGTTTTATTATTAAGTTTTGTGTTCATTACGTCTGTTTTTATTGACGTAATGGCACAAAGAACAGTATCCGGTAATATCACCGATGATACAGGCGAACCCTTACCAGGTGTGAATATTGTAATTAAGGGTACGTCAACCGGCACTCAGGCAGATTTAGACGGGAACTATCGCTTATCCGTTGACGTGGGGGAAGGGGGAGTCCTTGTCTTTTCTTATATAGGTTTTGAAACGCAGGAAGTTGAAGTGGGCTCTAGGACCATCATAGATATCACAATGGGTGGGGCGAGAGAACTTCAAGAGATCGTCGTTACGGCTTTCGGATTGGAAAAAGAGAAGAGAGAACTCACATACTCCACACAATCCGTAAAATTAGATGGCATAGCACAAGCAAGACCTAATCAAAACCTGGTCAATGGGCTTCAGGGGAAGGTTGCAGGCCTGTCTATTCAAACAACAGGAGCGGGGGTTACCGGTGGTTCTAAAGTGATCTTACGAGGTAACCGTTCTATCAACGGCAACAGCCAGGCATTGTATGTAGTCGATGGTGTACCCCTGCGGGGTGACATTAATAACCTAAGCCCGGATGATATTGAATCCATTTCGGTCCTGAAGGGAGCAAATGCGGCGGCCCTGTATGGCAATAGGGCAAATAACGGAGTGATTATAGTGACAACGAAGAAAGGATCGGGTGATCTGAGCATCAACATAAATCATACCACTACTTTTGACGAAGCTAACATCTTGCATGGCTTCCAAAATCAATACGGACAGGGAAGCGGTGGGAGCTATTCAAAAGAAAGTACATTTTCATGGGGTCCAAGATTAGACGGCAGTCCGGTTGCCCATTGGTCTCCGGATCCAAACTTTCCCAGAAGCACCTATGCTTTCCGTGCCCAACCGGACAATGTGAAAGATTTCTTTCAAACAGGCAGAAGTCTTGCCACCAATATCTCTCTTTCTCGTTCTAGCGAGAATACCAGTACTTATTTTTCGTATACAAATGATGATCGAAAAGGCATCGTGCCCGGCAATGAATTGGTTCGGCACAATGTGAACCTGAGACTGCAAAATAAACTCAACGATAAGTTGACTTTCCAAGGCAAGCTAAACTTCATCCGAAGTAATATAGATAATCAATTAGCTACGGGAGAGAATTTCGCTAATCCGGTAAGACATGCCTACCGATTGCCGAGAAATATTAGCGCACGGGAAGCGGCCGTATATGAATACACGGATGCGGCCGGTGCCAATCGTCAGCATTTTTGGAAGCCGGGAGATAACGGTGGGGCGAACCCTTGGTGGACCGTCAACAGAAACCTCAATGAAACAACAGAGGATCGAGTCATTGGGTTAGTTTCCGGAACGTATGAACTCTTTGACGGGCTGAAGCTGTTAGGCAGGGTGGCATTGGACCGAACGAACTCTTTTCGTGAAAATAAACTTTACAACGACTCTTATGTTATTGCTGATAACGGAAGATACGATGCGATTTCCACAGATGCGCATGAATGGAATACTGAATTCCTGCTGTCTTATGAAAGGAGTTTTGATAAATTCTCCTTCAACATCAACGTTGGCGGCAACGCAAGAAATGAAAGACGAAACAGTCTTACTGCTGCCTCCAGTAGTGACGGCTTTTTTGTCCCTAACGTATTTGCGATTTCTAATGCCCAAAACATAAACACACGATCCAATCAAACACTCTTCACAAGAAAAGTAAATTCTTTGTACGCTTTTGGGCAAATAGGCTATGCTAACGGATTGTTTCTGGATGTTTCTTTCAGAAACGACTGGAGTTCTACGCTTCCGGCTGATAACAACAGTTTCTCCTATCCTTCGGTCGGGCTCAGTGCGGTGGTAAGTGATTTAGTATCCCTTCCCGAGGCTTTTTCTTTTCTAAAAGTTCGTGCTTCTTATGCCGAAGTAGGCAACGATACCAATCCCTTCCAGCTTTCCAGGATTGTCAATTTGTCCGGTGGATTTCTACAACTGGACACCCGGCAGCCTAATATTGACCTGAAACCGGAAACGACCAAGTCCATAGAAGCAGGCTTGGATATGCGATTTCTTGAAGATAAAATCGGTATAGACTTCACTTACTATAAAACCAATTCGGAAGATCAGCTTTTTGCCCAAGATGTGCCTCAAGGTTCCGGGATACAACAGCGTTTTTTGAATGGAGGAGATATTCAAAACGAAGGGGTAGAAGTGGTGCTAAATGTAACCCCCGTGCGGACAAGCAATTTCTCATGGGATGTGGGATTCAACTTTGCCAGAAACATCAGTAAAGTGGTTGAATTAGCTGAGGGAATAGATGAACTTAACTATGGTGCTGATTTTCTTCGATCCTTCAGACTCACCGTTGGAGAAGCATGGGGAAATATTTACTCAAGAGGTTTTCAAAGAGATGACCAGGGTAATGTATTAATGCAGTCGCTAACAACGAAAGATGGTTCTGCTAACCCGTTGGCGGGAGTTCCTCTGATAACTCCCGGCCTGGATGTAGTCATAGGAAACTTCAACCCTGACTGGATCGGAGGCATAAGGAACTCCATAAGATACAATAACTTCAACCTCAACTTTGTGGTTGATATTAGAAGCGGTGGTGAGGTCGTGTCCTTCACAGATGCAATACTTGCCGCTGACGGATTGACAGAGGCTACCGTCAGTGGACGGGACGGTTCGCTGGTATTTGGGCGAAATGTTTTCTCCGATTTTAATGCGGTTGCTGCCGGTGGAGAAGCTAACGATGCCGGTGTTGCTGCCGAAACGCTATGGACAAACCTTGGCGGGCGGAATGCCCCTGTGGGAGAAGCCTTTGTCAGAAGTGCCTCAAATATACGGATGAGAGAGATTGCGCTGGGATATGCTGTCCCGTATAGCGCACTTGAATCATTGCCTTTCAAGTCACTGAAATTCTCTGTAGTAGGCCGTAATCTCTTTTTCTTTAGTAATGCTGCCGAGATCATTGATCCGGAAGTCATTACTGCATCTACAGGCACAAGCGGTATTACTGCGGACGGATTTGAATCATTCGCGCCGCCGACCACGCGTAGTTATGGTTTCAATATTCAGTTAGGCTTTTAATTAATTTGATAACTTTATAAATTGGCACTGCTAATTTAGCATAGTTAAATGATTGAATAACAAATATAAAGAATATTCCATC
>JAPPDO010000145.1 GCA_028821635.1 Ekhidna sp. | reverse complement strand
ATTGCGAAGGCAAAGAAATGGTCATAATAAAAGGATCTTAATTCACAATTAAAAAATGAGTAAAAAAATCAAAGAAAAAAAGAAGGCAAAGGAGGAGGAGGAAGATAAGGTAGAAAATCAAAAAACCCAAACACTCGAGAAAGAGACCAACGGCCAGGAACTCCCCGAAGAGGAGAGCAGAACTTCACTTGAGGATGAGTTGAATGAAGCAAAAGATAAATATTTGAGACTTTATTCCGAGTTTGAGAACTTTAAAAGAAGAACTTCTAAAGAAAAGTTGGATTTAATCTCCACGGCGAATAAAGATTTGATGTCAGCACTTATTCCCGTCTTAGATGATTTTGATAGAGCCATCACAGCGTCAGAATCAAATGAAGATTTCAACACATTGAAAGAGGGAATCTCTTTAGTTTATACTAAACTCAACAAGGTTCTAAACTCAAAAGGGCTCAAGAAGATGGAGGTTAAAAAAGGAGATGCTTTTGACGATGAGAAACATGAAGCGATCACCCAGATTCCGGCGGAGAAGAAACTAGAGGGTAAGGTGGCAGATGTGGTTGAGGCCGGATACACACTTGGAGAAGCAACCGTAAGATTCGCAAAAGTCGTCGTAGGAGCAAAACAATAATATGACCAAAAGAGACTACTACGAAGTTTTAGGAGTAGGCAGAAATGCTTCTCAAGATGAACTGAAAAAGGCGTACAGAAAAATTGCCGTTAAGTTTCATCCGGATAAGAATCCTAACGATAAAGAGGCGGAGGAAAAATTTAAGGAGGCCGCAGAAGCCTATGATGTTCTCAGCAATGAGGAGAAACGTCAACGCTATGACCGATTTGGTCATCAGGGTGTGAGAGGCAGTTCCGGTGGAGGCGGAGGGATGAACATGGAGGATATTTTTTCTCAATTCGGGGATATTTTTGGTGGAGGAAATCCGTTTGAGAGCTTCTTTGGGGGCGGTAGCGGGAGAAGGACAAGAAAGGGCACAAACCTTCGCATTAAGCTCAAACTTGACCTTCAAGAGGTGGCTCACGGGGTTGAGAAAAAGATAAAAGTAAATCGACTCGTCGTTGATCCTAACGCCAGGTTTCAGAACTGCTCAAGCTGTAACGGGACGGGACAAGTTCAAAAAGTCATGAATACTATGCTGGGCCAGATGATGAGCACCTCCACGTGCACCGTCTGTGGCGGAAGCGGCCAAACCATGAAAAGCGGAATTGCCGGCGTTGATAACTCCGGCTTGAAAAGAGAAGAGGAGATTATTCCAATCAAAATTCCCGCAGGTGTTACCGACGGAATGCAATTTTCAATGTCCGGTAAAGGTAATGAAGTAGCCGGAGGAGTGCCCGGAGATCTCTTGATAGTAATTGAAGAGCAGGAGGACGAGGTGCTGAAAAGAGATGGCAACAATGTGATCTATGATGTATACGTTAGCTTCATTGATGCAGCCTTGGGGCAGTCAGTAGAAGTGCCAACTATTGACGGTAAGGTGAAGATTAAAATAGAGCCGGGAACTCAATCAGGAAAAGTTTTGAGATTACGAGGAAAAGGAATAAGATCAATTGAAGGATATAGTCAGGGAGATCAACTCGTTCATGTGAATGTCTGGACTCCAAAAAAATTGACCCATCAAGAGAGAGAAGCCTTAGAGGCATTAAAAGATTCACCCAATTTTCAGCCGACGCCGGGTAAAGGAGACAAATCTTTCTTTGACCGAATGAGAGAGTTCGTTAATTTTTAGCAAAAGTTGTAACCTCCTTCTTTTCTTTTCGTTATCATTTTTGTGTTTAGGTTGGTGATAATAGCAAGTATCTCTCTGATGCTTAGCCTCAGTGCGTTTGCGCAATTGAATAAATTTTATACACTCAGCAAGTCAGAAGATTTTGATACTGTTAATTTCTATCTTAAAGCTGCCTCCGCTAACTGCTTAATAAAGAAATCAAACAGCGAGAGCGATCCATTAGATATTTACGGAAATCCAAACCTTGAAAAGATAAATCCGTCATTTGATACAAAGATCAATAACAACACCTGCTATGCCAGGCTAGTCCTTGATGAATATAACTCCTCCGGCTTAGGAAATAGCCTCTCCATGGCAGTATTAAAGAGCCACGAAGAGCATGATCTCTGGAGAGTGAACTTCTCTGACAATAAGATTTATGACTTGAGCCTCTTTTATGGTCTCGGAAATGCTGACATCAACCTTACGGGAACGCCCGTAAAGAAACTGAAGATCCAGACAGGAAGTGCCGATATTATCGTTGGATACGATGGGTATACTCACAATCCTGTGCCCATGGATACGTTCCTTATAAAAGCCGATTTCGGGTCTATTGTCACAAAGCACATGGAACTCGCCAGAGCAAAACACGTAATTACCCAAGTTGGGTTTGGCAGCGTATTATTGGACTTCAATCCGTTTAGCTCGGAGAAGTGTAACATTGATGCCTCAGTGGGTGCCGGCACTTTAGAAATCCTCCTGCCAAAGCGTGGCACTCCTGTCATCATTTATTTGAAAGACTCTCCGCTTTGCGCAGTTAAGATGGCAGATGGTTTTGAAGAGGTGGAAAAAAATATTTTTGTGAATATGATTTATACTGCTCATGCCGGGAATCTCCTCTCTTTCAGGGTTGATGTTGCCCTCGGCACAGTTCACTTTACGTATTCAGATTAATCAACGTGTTTTAGAATCCCACCGGTCAGGAAGAACTGAGCCGCACAATAAGCCAATGCCATGAAAAATCCTCCGTAAGCAACAGGTTGGTTGCAGGTGTTTATCACTAAAATCGAAACTGATAATAGAAAGAGGACACTTCCCCGCAGTGCCGTCTTGTAGCTTTCCATAGAGGTAATGTCTTTTCGGAAGTAAGCAGTGACCGTCGTCACTAACGTCGCCAGCCAATACACAATAACTGGAACCGCAAAGACTTCTATCGGCAACAAGACATATAAGAAAACCACTGCGCACATAATGAGCGGAAGAAACTTTTGAGCGGTAAAGGTTAGTCTTTGGTAAACTGCTTTTCTTAATATGATTATGTAAAGGATTTGGGCTATTATGAATGAGGCGATTCCAAGAATAAAGTAAATCTCATTACCGTGATACATCAAAGCCAAATCTCCGAACCATGAAAATAAAATTGCTCCACTCAGGAAGAGTATTTTGAGAGTTGTACTGCCGATACTTTTTTGATAAACGTAAAAAAGCAAGAGCGGCATTAAAAGAGGTTTTGTGAACCTGTCAAGGTGCTCGGAAGGGATGAGTTGAGCAGTGGCATTTGCCATGGATACCGCAGCGTATAGCCATGAAATCGTTCGGGGAGTGAAAGAAGCTATTCCTAATGCCATCTTACGAAGTACACTAAAATAGTTAAAATAACGTTTTTTTTTAAAAATGCTGTTATTTAACAGGAAGTGAATATACTCGTTCTCAACGCATCAGGAGTGTATAGAGATTTTTGCAGACCATTCCGACCTTGTTATAGCCTATTCAGACATTATTGTTGACCATCTGGCAGACATTTTTGTCTGCCGAAGGGCTATCGTTATTTGTTCT
>JAPPDO010000107.1 GCA_028821635.1 Ekhidna sp. | reverse complement strand
ATTAGTGGAATTTTTCAGGAGTTAACGCACTAGAGGTAAAGCCGTTTTAAAAAATAACTCCCCTTGCTCTTTTGGGATTAAACAAAAAAAGTAATCTGATAATATGTCTGAGAGAAAGGAATTCAAAAAACAAAATTAAAAACCCCATCTAAACAATTAATTGAACTTAAACTGCAATTCATAAAGATGAAGGATTGAGCCGGCAGAGAAGGTAAATCCAACTAAACTTGTAAGCCACCTTCATGGGAAAGTCGATAGATGTAAGAAGATTGATAAAAAGTAAAAACCCGAAACTGCTTAATTGGCTCCCGGGATTTATAATTCGTTGGATTGAAAGAGTGATTCACCAGGATGAGGCAAACGCCTTTTTTGAGAAACATCAAAACAGTGACGAATACGCCTTTTGTGAAGGTGCATTGAATCATTTCAATCTCCGATTTACTATTGAAGGGGAAGAAAATATTCCCCCTCATCCGAATAAAGTCATCTTTGCCTCTAATCATCCTCTGGGTGGCATGGATGCTATCTCTATTATTTACCTGCTAAAAGAAAATCGTCGGGATATTAAGTTTATTGTGAATGACCTTTTGATGGCTGTCTACCCTTTGAAAGACCGATTTGTTGGGGTCAATAAAGTTGGAAGAAACGCAGCATTATCGCTTCAAAAAGTAGAGGAGCAATTCGCCAATGGAACCGCAACCTTCATTTTTCCCGCTGGCTTGGTAAGCAGAAAGATTAAAGGTAAGATAATAGATCTGGAGTGGAAAAAGACCTTCATTACAAAAGCTAAAAAGTATGAGATACCCGTTCTTCCGGTACATATTGGCGGACAATTAACTAATCGCTTTTACAGACTGGCCAATTTCAGAAAGTTTTTAGGTATAAAACTTAATTTTGAGATGCTGTTCCTCGTTGATGAATTATTCAGGCAGAAAAATATGAAAATTAATATTATCGTCGGAAAACCAATTGCTCCTGATACCTTTAACAAGTCAAGAAGTGACAACGAATGGGCAAAATGGGTAAAGGGACAAGTTTACAGCCTGCCATCAAGCTCAAAAGCATGACAAAGGATTTTCAGAAAATAATCAATCCGGTTGATCGCTCCCTGATAGAGCGTGAACTAACGGAAGATCGGTTTGTGCGGAATACTAATAAATCAGGAAATAAAATTTATATTCTTAATCACCACAATGCCCCCCATACGATGCAAGAAATTGGACGACTGAGGGAGCTTTCGTTCCGTGAAGCAGGCGGCGGCACCGGCAGTGCTGTTGATATTGATGAGGCGGATACCTCAGAACGCTGCTATGAGCAGCTAATCGTCTACAGCCCTGAAGATCGCGAAATCATTGGAGGGTATCGGTTTATCACAGGAAAGCGAGCAAAAAATGGTGATACAGGAAAATTTGAACTTTCTACTTCTCATTATTTCGATTTCACAGAAAAAATGAAAAAGGAGTATATTCCTCATTCAATAGAGTTCGGGCGGTCTTGGGTGCAGCCCTTATATCAACCGGCTAATAATTCGAGGAAAGGAGTATTTGCACTAATGAATATTTGGGATGGATTAGGTTCCCTTATCATTCAATACCCTGAAATAAAATATTTATTCGGGAAAGTAACGATGTATACACACTATGATAAAGAAGCAAGAGATATACTTTTATCTTTTATGAGTCACTATTTTCCGAACCGGCCTGATTTATGCACACCTAAGCAGGAGCTAAACGTTGCTCATGATACCTCTCTTTTCAATAAGTTCTTTAAAAAAGAAATGGCTTATGACGAAGGTTTTAAACTCTTGAATAAACGGTTAAAAGAACGAGGCGAGTACATTCCACCTCTTATTAATATCTACATGGGGCTTTCAAAGACCATGATTACCTTCGGCACCGCTCGAAATCCGGACTTTGGTGGTGTAGAGGAGACCGGAATCATGGTAACCACCGCTGATATTTTACAAGAGATCAAAGATCGGCATATTAATTATTGAAAATCAATTAACGTCCAATACATGCAAGTGAGCGTTGATTTTCAAGACGAGTCTATCCATTTTTTTAAGATATCGAATGGTCTCAGTTTCAAGAACAAGCACTTTAGCATCATAGGATTCGTGTGCCACACCGTTTCTTAAATTTTCAGCGTTTGCCTCAATCTCATTTTTGAAAAGACACGTGCTCCGCATTTTATCCATGAAAGCATACGTGTCATATTCAATTTCCATTGACGAGATATCCGAGAGTGTTTTTCGCATTTCTTTAGCATCCCAAGCAAAATAAGAAGCGGGATCATTGAGCGTAGAAATGATGAGCGAATCATACTGATGGATAGAGGTTAAGACCCTGTCCACTGATTTTCTAAAAGTCAGATTTTGACAGTATTCATTGATACCTGAATAAGTTTTTAAATATTCCGATGTGTCAATCCATTCCATGGTCACTATATCAAACTGTTCTTTAAGAGGTAGTTCGATCTCAGACTGACCAAAAGAAGAAGTAAAAAGAAAAACTAAAAGAGTAAAATAAGTAATTCGCATAGCAATACAATTAATTTTAATAGTAATAGTATCATATACGATAGCAAGGCTTCTTTGTTACGAAATAAGCTGATTTTTTTTCAAGATCTCATTCTTAAATGCCTAAAAGAGTGATTTAATACCCTGAAAATTCATTTTGAGAGGAGGCTTCTCCTCCCGAAAAATTATGCACCGTCAATGCAGATCATACTTAATGGTTATCCCTGATAATCTATAACTCGCCCCCTAGAATTAAGACAACAGTAATTCCCGGGCCATTCAACCAAAGTATTTACCAAACTCTTGAAACTTTTCGGCTATCTTTACTATTGTAAGAGTACAAATAATAGAAAAATGGAAGAAGCCGTTAAAGTTGTGAACATCTACACCGAATCAAATCCTAATCCTAACTCATTGAAGTTCGTCGCTAATTTCATGTTGATGCCCACAGGAGTTAGCAGGGATTATCCTTCCATTTCGGACACGAAGAACGCTCCGCTGGCTAGGGCTTTATTTGAAAAATTCACTTTTATAAGCGGGGTATTTTACATGAGCAACTTCATCACAATAACGAAAGATGAGAGGGTGGATTGGTTTGAGATGAAGCCTCAGATTCAACAATTTATTAAGGAATGGCTTCAGGCAGAGAAATCCATCATTACCGAAGAAATCACTGATGATGTTGATGCCGAACTGACCGATAATGATACGGAGGCTAAGATTAGGGGAGTGTTAGAAGAGTATATCCAGCCCGCCGTAGAAATGGACGGTGGAGCCATTAAATTAACTTCCTATCACGAAGGCGTGGTCACGGTAACACTTCAGGGTTCTTGCAGCGGCTGCCCTTCATCAACCATCACGCTTAAAAATGGAATTGAGAATCTACTGAAGCGGATGGTTCCGGAAGTAAAAGAAGTAGTCGCTGAGGAAGATTAATCTTTCTTCTTGATCAATTAATTTTCAGATATTGCTACGAAGCATCGCTAAAATGCAGCAGATTTGTAATAAAAAGTAATACACACAAAAAAGGCTTAAACTTCCTTTCCCC
>JAPPDO010000185.1 GCA_028821635.1 Ekhidna sp. | reverse complement strand
GCAACGGCGGCTCGGTCTCCGACAGTTTTGACATCATGATACAGGAGAGGGGTCCATTAGGAGTTTCGACGGAGGGGGGCATCTCTATCCATCCGAATCCGGCTTCCGGTCATTTCACACTTAAAGGCACTTCCGGTCGGGTGATGCTTATCAGTATGTCGGGCAAAATGGTTAGGCATTATCCCGCCTCAGAGGACGGGGTGTACGAGGTTTCAGAGCTGAGTGAGGGTATCTTCCTAGTCGTCATTGAAGGAGATGAGGGGCGAAAGCACGTTGGACGGCTCGTGATAAAAAGGCAGAAAAACTGAGGGGGTTAAAATCCCCGTAAGCCGATTAACCTGACAACTCTTTTCTAAGAAATTGGGCAGTGTAACTATTCGCCACTTTTGAAACTTGTTCAGGGGTACCTTGAGCAACTATCTGCCCGCCGCCGCTTCCGCCCTCCGGTCCCAAGTCAATAATGTAATCCGCTACTTTGATCATATCCATGTTGTGTTCAATAATTAGCACGGTGTTTCCTTTATTTACCAACTTTTGGAGAATCGAAAGAAGGTGCTCAATATCTTGAAAATGAAGCCCTGTTGTTGGTTCATCAAGGATATAGCATGTTTTACTTGTGTCTTTTTTGCTGAGATCAGCAGCCAGCTTTACTCGCTGTGCCTCCCCTCCGGACAAGGTGGTGGCAGGTTGTCCAAGCGAAATGTATCCCAAACCAACTTCATTCAGGGTCTTTAGCTTTCTTACAATTCTTGGTTGGTTCTCGAAGAAAACTGCGGCTTGAGATACGGTCATATCCAAAACATCTGATATTGATTTTCCTTTAAACCTGACCTCAAGTGTTTCCCTATTGTACCTTTTGCCTTTGCATATTTCACAGGGGATGTGAACGTCAGGTAAAAAATCCATCTCTATGAGCCTCATCCCTCCTCCTCCGCACGCTTCGCATCTGCCTCCCTTGACGTTAAAGGAAAACCTGCCGGGTTTATAACCTCTGATTTTGGCCTCCGGCAGTTGTGTAAAGAGGCTTCTTATCTCTGAGAAAACGCCTGTATAGGTTGCGGGATTGGAGCGAGGTGTTCTTCCTATGGGCGACTGATCTACCTCAATAACCTTATCAAACTGGTCAGCACCTTTTATTTTCCTGAATGGTAGCTGCTCCTGCCGGCTTTTGTAGAGTCTTTTGCGAAGAATAGGATAAAGCGTTTCATGAATAAGCGTTGATTTGCCACTTCCGGAGACACCTGTGATTAAAACCAGATTCCCTAGTGGCAGCCTTAAATCAACGTTTTTAAGATTGTGTCCGGAGGCACCGCTTAATTCTAACCAGCTCCCATTTTGTGATCTCCTGGTTTTAGGAATAGCGATTTTCTTTTTCCCACTTAAATAATCTGATGTTAGACTGTGCTGATTTAGGAAGTCTTCCGGAGACCCTTTAGCAACTATTTGACCACCATGCCTGCCTGCCCCCGGGCCAACATCAACAATTTCGTCAGACTCAAGCATCACGTCTCGGTCGTGTTCTACAACAATAACGGTATTCCCCAAATCCCTTAGATCCTTTAGGGCACGAATTAATTTTACATTATCGCGCTGATGCAGCCCTATGCTTGGCTCATCCAAAATATAAAGCACGTTCAGCAGTTGTGTTCCAATCTGAGTCGCCAGCCGGATTCGCTGAGCCTCGCCTCCGGAGAGTGTCTTTAGAGGACGATTCAGGCTTAGATAGTCTAATCCCACGTTGAGCAAAAATTCTATTCTTTTTCTTAGCTCTTTTAAAATCTCTGATGCAATTATTTTCTGTCGATCATTTAGCTTATTTTCAAGGTCATTGGTCCATTCGCTTAATGTACGAATGTCCATCATTGCCAACTCACCGATGTTTTTATCTGCCAATTTGTAATGTAGGGCTTCTTTCTTTAATCTAAAACCCTTACACTCGGGACAAACCTTTGTGTCTGTAAATTCCTTAGCCCAAGCCTGAAGTTTCTCAGAGCCGCCGTCTTTTTGCTTTTCCAAAAAATTAATGATGCCTTCAAACTTGGTATGCCAGTAGGTATCGGGATATTTTACTGAACTCACCGCCACAGGAAGGCCGTCTCCATATAAAAGTGAATTCATTACCTCCTTCGGAATCTTTTCAATAGGTGTGGTAAGGGTTATTTTATGCTTTTTCAGCATAGCTTCCATTTTCTTAAAAATCCAGATGTCACGGTATTCACCTAAAGGTGCAATTCCACCCCGGCTAATGCTCAATGATTTATCGGGAACAACGGCGGCTTCGGATATTTCTTCTATTTGACCCAGCCCCCCGCATTCCGTGCAGGCACCATAGGGAGAGTTAAAAGAAAAAATATTCGGTGCCGGATCATCGTAAGCTAATCCTGTCTCGGGGTCCATAAGATTTTTTGAAAAATAAGCTACGGATCCGTCCTGTTTTTGGATCATCATGACCCCATTTCCGTATTTAAGACAGGTATCGGTGGATTGTCTGATCCTCTTTCTCTCTTGCTCATTCACAATGATTCGATCCACCACTATCTCAATGTCATGGGTTTTGTAGCGATCTAACTGCATTTTGGGAGTCAAGTCCTGAATTTCTCCATCTATTCTGACTTTAGTAAATCCAAGTTTTCTGACCTGTACAAAAAGCTCACGGTAATGACCCTTCCTGCCTTTTACGACGGGTGCCAGAAGGATGAGCTTCTCATCATCAAAATTCTTGTGAATCATCTCTACAATCTGATCTTTCGACTGCTGGATCATCTTTTCCCCTGACAGATATGAATATGCCTCTCCTGCCCGGGCATAGAGCAGCCGAAAGAAATCATAGATTTCTGTGATCGTACCCACCGTTGAGCGCGGATTCCCGGAGGTTGTTTTTTGCTCAATAGAAATTACCGGGCTTAGACCCTCAATTTTGTCCACATCAGGTCTTTCCATGTCTCCAATGAAAGATCGGGCATACGCACTGAAACTTTCCATGTAACGGCGTTGGCCTTCCGCATAAATCGTGTCAAAAGCCAGCGATGACTTACCACTGCCGCTAATACCCGTAATGACGATAAGCTTGTTTCGATGAAGCGTAAGGTCAATATTTTTTAGATTATGCTCTCGCGCACCAATAATTTCAATGATCTCTTCTCTTTTTTTCAAATCGAAATAGCAACTAAAGATTTAATTGTTAAAAGTTTGGGCCAAGGTTATGTTCATTTTATAATTCATCAGTAGCCTGAACCACCTCTATGGCTGTACTTGCCATCTTGTGCAAATTAAGGTCATCACTGCCAATGTTTTTTTAAAAATAATGATAACACTCACCGCTGTGTAAATTAAATCGCAAAAAAACCGAACTGGTAAAAGGTCTTTTACTCCGGTATCGGGCTATAAGGATAAAATCATGGCAATCCTTAAAATCAAATAAATCCTGTTCAAGACAGACTACACCCGAAGAAAAGAAAAATAAAAAAAATCGAAAAAAACATTTGCACCTTTAACTAATTGTTTTACCTTTACGCCATAATTAATATTTAAATCTTTAATCTAATGGAAAAGTTACCGAATCCAAACATTTCGCAGGTGAAACCCGAAAT
>JAPPDO010000317.1 GCA_028821635.1 Ekhidna sp. | reverse complement strand
TCCTTCTGTGACATAGAGGTCTTTCAGCCTGATGTCATTGATGAAGTTGACTCTGATACTCTCCAAAATCACCTGTCCGTCTGCCTCTACGATAGCAATGCTTCTGTAAACATGTCGAAGCAGAAAGAACAGCCCCACGAAGATGGCTCCCAGGAATAGTACACGATCCCAGTTGATTTTCTTTTTCTTCTTTGGAGGCTCTTTGAGTGTCCGAATGATGGAAGGTTTCTTTTTATAATCAAACTTTTTCATTGCTGTTGCTTTTTTATTGTTTTCATTTCTAGTACGATTAATTCAGACAGGTTTGTAAATAATACCCGGCTGTTCCCGGTTTCATTCATCCAATCCCGGATATACATTTCCATTGCTTTTTTACTTTCAAAGTCAGAAGGATTTATCCTTAACAGTTCCTGCCCTGTACTTCCGGATAGTTGAAAACCATCTTTTATCATCTTTTCTTTTATGTTTTGAGGCAGGTCATCTGAAACTATTATGCTGATTTCGCCATTGCGGAGGTAGGCTTTTATCAAGTCATACCCGTATGCGGTTATATCTTGCATTTTAAGGACGGCCCCTCGATCACCCGGAAGCTTTCTGTCATTCAAATGCGATTGTTCTACTAGGTAGGAAGTCATATCCTCTGCATAAGAAAGCGACTGTATTTTTAAGAGCTTCAGGTAAAGCTGTTCTTTCAGACCGATCAACTCCAGTTCGATCTCGCCTCGCTCATTCAATAGCTCCAGAGAGTTGAGTTTGCTTACGTGAAAGGCAGTATCCTTTTCCAATAATTGATCTTTACGGATGATTTCATTGAGCCGCTTTGCTTCATAGCTCATCTGTTGATACTGCTGCAGCTTGTACTCATATTCATAATAATGATTCATTAATTCCTTTTTCAGGTGGTATGACTTATACTGCTGATCTTCCGTATTTTGATTTACCTGTAGTTCAGTCAGCTTGTTTCTCGACTTAATCAGTGAGCTGACAGGAATATTTAATCCGACTCCCAGCGAGTTATAATTTCGTTGAAATCCGTCCAATGCTCCCGCTGTGTATGTTCTCCTGGCAAAAACCCTAAACCTGATGTCATGCTGTAGCTGCTCTCGAAGTATGACATTCTCGTTGGTGTAAGCTAAGATTTGATTGGAGGTCTCCTCTAAGGATGCCTCATCAATTAGTTGGTCAATCAGTACTTTATAGACCGGAAGCTGCCGGGCATCCAAATCCATGACTGCCTTGTTGTAGATCAATTCAAACTCTCTGTTAAAATCCTGATAGTCACCAAGCAGGAGTGCATACTTCCCGGTAAGTTTTCTGACCTTGAGCACTTCCAGGTAAGGAATCAGATGCTCAAGATAAAGCGTGTAATAAATAGAATCCTGCTTCTGAAGGTGCGCTAACCTGCCTTCCAGATAGTTGATTTTAGCCTTATTAAACAGGTAAATGATGGAGTTATACTGATACCCATACGCCCGCTCTTTTAGATACTGCTGCTCTTCCATTTGCTGAATCTTTAGGCTGTTCGCTGCTATTTTCTGCTTTATTTTCCCGTCCCGATAGCCGCTGCTCAGCAGGTTCCACTGAAGTTCTAACGCAAAGCGATCTCTGGTAAAATTCTCCGTCTCATCATTAAATCCCTGACCAAAATTTCTAACGTAACTTGAGAGCAAATGTAGTCCCCAATCTTTCGTTGAGAGTGCCAGTTCTTCAGCCAGTATTTCCGTGTTATAATCTGAAAAGAGAAAGGTATCGGCAGCAAAAAGTTTGTGCGAAGAGGGACTGTCTGACTCCTCAACCTCCTCACCGGCGACCCAATATTGAGCGGCTTCCTGATACAAATTGCTTAGCGACTCAGTATGAAGCTGAGCACTTACCGTTAGGGGTATAGTTGTCCCAAAGAAGAAAAATAGTTTAGTAGTAAAATGTTGCACGATTCAAAAGTCTCGTGCGGCAGCATGGATATTTAGCTATTTCGGTGACCGGTAATAAGGAAAGGTTTACGGACAGGAATTGGAGGTTGAATAAAATTGATGCGTCTTATTAAGTCGGTCTACACTGATCCTATTAGAAAACTTCTTTTCCTTTTTTAAAGAGTTAGAAAAATGATTTGGCTTTAAAATACTGCATTTATTATTGATATATTTATAATAAAATTATAAATGACATTAAAAAAATTTAAAATATCATTGACTTTTTTAATAAAAGTTGAATTTAGCAGTTGATAAAAATGATAAGGTACTTTTATATAATGATTCTCTTTAAGAATGACTACATATTTAGTTAATCAAAGTATTGTATTAGTGGGTATTTTCAATCCCCTATTTTTTGACAGGTATTTCTTCATAAAGAATCAAATAGTGGTTGAAGAAAACATCAATGAACATACGTTTTCAGTTGCTGAACTTTCTCAATTAATGACAACTCATTTTCATTTGGTCGCTCATCCCAACCAAATTATAATCACGCCGTTTGATCCACAAAACAGATTAAAAGTTGGTATTGATCAAGTTGCAATTAAATTAGTAGATGCTCTTCCTGAGTCTAAAATAACGGCTTCAGGAATTAATTTTTTATGGTTTAGAGATGTTGATGACACCGACTTGAGTTCTGTAACTAAAGAATCATTTTTTAGTGAAAATAATCTGATTCAAAAGAAATATTTCGACAGTGATGATTGTCATTTTGGTTTTTATTCCAGTAGAAACATTAAAAACTGTCGATTAAAACTAGATGTAAAGCCGGTAATTAAGGATCAAAATAGAAAGCATTCAATTCAGTATCAGTTCAACTTTCATAGAGATTATCCTAACCCGGATGAAAATAATTCTGAGATTATTTCCGTTATTAAGAATTATTCCGATTTTTGGAATGAATCTAAAAAAATGATAAATCTCGACTGATATGTCAACTTTAGAGATACATAAAGAAACAGATTGGAAAACTACAGCTTTTGATAAAACATTCACATTTAATCATAAAAAAGAAGTATTACCTAAAGTTTTGATTCATGACGAACTTTCTACTTTCGGTTTATGTGTCTTTCGCTTAGAAACTGAAGATAATTCCTTGAATGATGGCATGAGCGTTTGGAGACATGCTCTAGGGAATCACAATAATATTACTGCAATATTTCGCCAAAGTCTTTTAAGTCCAAAGCACCTGCCCTTTGCCATTCAATGTATTACTCCTACAGATTTAGATGTTGACCAAGATATTATAAATGTTTATATCACGAGACTGAAAGCATTAGATAACTCGCAAGACATACATAAAGCCATTAAAGCTTCTCATAAATTAATTGAAGATTGGACAAAAATGGATGCCTTCGATCTTCTAAATAATTTCTTATCTCATGTGTCTCGTGAAAATTTCTCTTTACCGGTTTTAGTAGCATTCCTAGCATCAACAATGAAATTCAAGAGTAAACTTCCTAATAGAATAGAACTATTTGAAAGGACTTCTCAAAAAGCGATAGACCAATTAGGACTGGAAAAATTCAATAAATCAATCTTTAGACGGCTTAATTAAGGTTCCACATGGAATTGGGCGAAGTTTCAAACCTGAACCATGATGATAATTTCCTGTTTGCA
>JAPPDO010000073.1 GCA_028821635.1 Ekhidna sp. | reverse complement strand
GTGGTGACATGTCAGGAGATGGGGACCTTGGCCGGGAGCGGCGCCTTCTTCATATCGTGTCCTGTTGATTGAAAATTGACGTAAAGTGACACAACATGTTCAATACTTTTCGTCTGACAGAAGCGTAAATGTGTCTAGTAATTACTTTGAGTGATAATTTTGGAGAATCATCAAAGTTTAATCTGATTTTAGCAGCTATCTCAAGAATTCGTTAATCATGCCCGATCTGGAAAATCTTCAAAAAATTTGTTCTCAGGTGCGCCGTGACATTGTAAGGATGGTTCATGCAGTGAACTCAGGGCACCCAGGTGGTTCACTGGGATGTACGGAGTATTTTGTCTCACTCTACAATCACGTCATGAAATACAACCCCAGTTTTAAAATGGAGGGTAAAAATGAAGATGTGTTTTTCTTATCGAATGGGCACATCTCCCCAGTTTTTTACAGCACGCTGGCACGGTCTGGTTTTTTCAGAGTCGCCGAATTAGCTACTTTCCGGAGATTGGATTCAAGATTACAAGGTCATCCTGCCACAGAAGAAGGACTTCCGGGCATAAGAGTTGCTTCCGGGTCTTTGGGACAAGGTCTGTCCGTTGCAATCGGCAAAGCACTTGCAAAAAAACTAGACGGCGATAAAAGAAACGTATTCGTATTGATGGGCGATGGTGAACAGCAGGAAGGACAGGTTTGGGAAGCAGCTATGTTCGCCGCCCACAATAAAGTGGATAACCTTATTGCAACTGTAGATTGTAATGATCAGCAAATTGACGGCCCTCTCCAAGAGGTAAACTCACTGGGGGATCTGAAAGCAAAATATGCCTCCTTTGGCTGGGAGGTAAGCGAATGTGATGGTAATAATTTAGAGGAGATCATAAAAACACTGGAAGCAGCAATAGCTAAAAGGGGAAATGAAAAGCCTAAAGTCATTCTAATGAAGACAATAATGGGCAAAGGAGTGGATTTCATGGAGGGCAGCCACAAGTGGCATGGTGTAGCTCCAAATGACAGGCAGCTTGCGGAAGCTTTAACCCAACTTGAAGAGACTCTGGGAGATTATTAATCCGTTAAAACCTAACCAATGATGAACACAAAACTTACTTATGTTGATAAAAAAGATACAAGGTCAGGCTTTGGTGACGGATTACTGGAAGCAGCGAGAAACAATCCGGAGGTAGTGGCCTTATGTGCTGACCTTACTGGGTCATTGAAGATGGAAGCCCTCCGAAGGGAATTCCCGGATCGCTTCTTCCAAGTTGGAATTGCCGAAGCAAACATGATGGGCATTGCTGCCGGACTGGCAACGGCGGGTAAGATACCGTTCACAGGAACTTTTGCTAATTTTTCTACCGGCCGGGTTTATGACCAACTGCGACAGTCTATTGCCTATTCAGAAAAAAATGTAAAAGTATGCGCCTCTCACGCCGGTCTGACATTAGGAGAAGATGGCGCAACACATCAAATGCTTGAAGATATAGGGATGACTAAAATGCTGCCCAATTTCACAGTGATCAATCCGTGTGATTATTATCAAACAAAAGCAGCAACGATTGCGGTGGCCGATCACCACGGACCTGTATATCTACGATTTGGACGGCCAAAGTGGCCAGTGTTTATGGAAAGCCAACACTTTGAAATAGGCAAAGCCATCACATTAATTGAAGGCTCTGATGTTTCCATTTTCGCAACCGGGCATTTGGTATGGACGGCCATTGAAGCAGAAGCAGTATTAGCTCATCAGGGGATCTCAGCCGAAGTAATCAATATCCATACGATCAAGCCATTGGACGAGCCCGCCATTTTAAAATCCATTAGCAAAACGGGTTGTGCAGTCTCCGCAGAAGAACACCAAGCCGCCGGCGGATTAGGGGAAAGTATCGCACAAATAATCGTCAGAAATCAATTAGTTCCTCAAGAATTTGTTGCGGTCAATGACAAGTTCGGTGAAAGTGGTAAGCCTGTTGATCTTTTGAATAAATATGGTTTAGGCGTAGAAGCGATCATAGAAAAGGTAAAAAGAGTGATTCAAAGAAAAGGGTAAATTTTCCGATTCTATCTTTACCAAATGCCGTCTCAAAGACAACTCTTTCTCGACTATTTGGCACAAACCTCTCCCACCCCGCTCCTGCTTGAAGTAGCTTCTGCGGAGGGAATCTATATGAGAGACGCTAATGGTAAAGAATATATTGATCTCATCTCGGGTATAGGTGTCTCCACAGTAGGTCATCGGCATCCTAAAGTAGTAGAGGCCATTAAACATCAGGCAGACCAACACCTTCATTTGATGGTTTATGGAGAGTTTGTGCAAAGCCCGCAGGTAAAGCTGGCTGAAGCACTCTGCAAAACACTCCCTGAAGAACTTAATTCCGTTTATCTCCTCAACTCGGGCAGCGAAGCAATAGAAGGAGCTATGAAGCTGGCGAAACGATACACCGGACGGTCTGAATTTATCGCTTGCATAAACGCTTATCATGGCACCTCTCATGGAGCCCTCTCACTTTCCGATAAAGAAGAGTTCAAACAAAACTATCGCCCCCTTTTGCCGGGCGTTTCTCATGTTCGGTTTGGCTGCATTGATGATCTTGATTTGATCAGTGAAAATACCGCCGCATTTATCGCTGAGACGGTGCAGGGGGAGGGCGGCGTGAAGGTAGGATCAGAATTATACTGGAAAGCAGTTCGTAAAAAATGTAATGAAACAGGCACTTTACTCATTTTGGATGAAATCCAGTGTGGATTTGGAAGAACCGGCAAACTTTGGGCTTTTGAACACTACAGCGTAGTCCCTGATATTTTGGCCTGCGCCAAAGGGATGGGCGGCGGCATGCCCATCGGCTGCTTCATTGCCAATCGCAAAGTGATGCAGGTACTCACTCATCATCCAATTCTTGGACATATCACCACTTTTGGTGGCCATCCGGTCTCTTCGGCAGCCTCATTAGCCGCACTACAAGCCATTCAAGAAGATAATCTTTTAAGTGATGTCCATAAAAAAGAAGTGCTTTTTCAACGTTTGTTAAAACATAAATGCATCAAATCATTCCGAAGCAAAGGATTGATGATTGCGATTGAATTTGAATCCTATAAAATAGCAAAGGCTGTGATAGACCAAGCCATCAAGTTAGGAATTGTTACCGATTGGTTTTTATTTAACGATCAGTCAATGCGTATAGCTCCGCCATTAATCATTACTGAGGAGGAAATAAAAATAGCTTGCGAAAAAATCTTACAAGCTATTGAGTACGACTCTTAGCTGTTGGCTGTCTTTTCATAGATTTGAACCTTTCCGATATTAAATGTACCAAAAAATGCAAATGATAGAAAAAGTAAGCGAGGCAGTAAAGTTTTTAGCGGATCAAGGCTTTGATCGTCCGGAGGTTGGAATCATACTTGGAACCGGGCTCGGTGCCTTAGCCGATGAGGTAGAAATAGTGCATGAATTTGTGTATTCCGACATTCCCCACTTCCCAATGGCTACAGTAGAATTTCACAAGGGAAAGCTGTTATATGGAATGTTAGAGGGGAAAAAGGTAGTCGCTATGCAAGGTCGATTCCATTACTATGAAGGACATACAATGGGGCAGGTGGTCTTTCCTGTCAGAGTG
>JAPPDO010000380.1 GCA_028821635.1 Ekhidna sp. | reverse complement strand
AAATAATCCGGAATAAATGTAGTTTGTGCTATGGTCAGTAAGATTCTGCCAGAATTATTACACCCAAAAAGGAGGTAATGAGGTGATCTGGCTTAGAAAGTAATAATAAGTTAAAAGGGGTTTTACGGAAAGATATCGTTAAAAGAAAATTGATTGTGCACTCCGATAAGTGTTCGCATGAGCCTCTAAAATGTCTTTGATATTCTCAGAGTATCCTCCTCCCATGGAAGCGACTATAGGAATGTTAGCCCTTTTAGCTTCGGAAAATACCACTTCGTCTCTCTTTTTACATCCTTGAATGCTTAGGCCAAGCCGGCCTAGTTTGTCTGTTTTTAAAACATCTACCCCAGACTGAAAAAAAATAAAATCCGGTTGAACCTCTTCCAGAAGATGTTTCAGATTTTTAATTAGCAATTCGAGATAAGCATTATCATTTGTCCCGTCTTTTAATGGAATATCTAAGTCAGATTTTTCTTTTTGAATTGGGTAATTATGCTCGCCGTGCATGCTAAAAGTGAAAACCCCGGATTGATCATGGAATATTTCTGCCGTTCCGTTGCCTTGATGTACATCCAGGTCTACCACTAATATCCTGTTGGCTTTACCTAAATCAAGTAAGTATTGTGAAGCAATGGCGATATCATTTAGCAGACAGAACCCTTCTGCCCGATTTGAGAAAGCATGATGTGTCCCTCCGGCGATGTTCATAGCTACGCCATATTGCAATGCAAATTCTGCGCATTGAATCGTGCCGGCATTTATGGTTATTTCTCTTTCAACCAGTTTTTCACTAATTGGAAACCCACTCCTTCGCTCTTCCTGTCGGCTAAAATCAAGGTTTATCAGCTTTTGCCAGTAGCTTTCCTCGTGAACGGCTAAAATCTCTTTTTCAACAAGCTTTCGGGGTCGAAATAGATTTGACTCACTTATTGTGCCTTCACGTATCAACTGCTCAGGAAGTAAATCATATTTTTCCATTGGAAAACGATGCCCCTCCGGCAGCGGATGATTATAGATTTCAGACCAGGCAACCTTTAGCATGTTTATTAATTCAAAATTAATAATTCCCGACTTCCCAAATGTTTGCTATATCAAATGCTGAAAGACCTGAAGACAGCTTTGATTGTGGCAACGTTTTCTATGGCAAAGACAGAATATATTGACATGTAGATACAATTTGATTCACTTATCAAGTCCGGTAAATTAATTGGAGCAAATGCAAGGTAAACGAACGGCGGTGAGGAAAGAAGTCCCGGACTTATTTTGTTCATTGAATAATTTCACAATTACCGGAGTATAATTTTATAAAATTTAATCTCTGAGTTTGGGTAATAATTTGTTGATGTTACACAAGATTTTGATTTTTGAAAAAAAATGTATAATTTTGTAAATGTAGTGACCAAAACTATTTAATATGCCTAAAATGCACGTTGAGCAATCAATTAATATTGAAGCACCGGCTGATAAGATTTATAAGGTAATTAGTGATTTTAATGATTGGAAACCCTGGTCTCCATGGTTGCTGATGGAACCGAAAGCAAAGGTTACCATTGCGGCTGATTCAAAGTCGTATGAATGGGAGGGAAGCCGTATAGGAAGTGGAAGGATGAAAATAACAGAAGCGAAGGAGAATAAATTCATTAGCTATGATTTAGACTTTTTGAAGCCCCGGAAATCTCATGCAAATACAAATTTTACCCTGTCTCAGGAAGGAGATACCACGAAGGCGACGTGGAAAATGGACAGCAGTTTACCCTTCTTCCTCTTTTTCATGAAGAAGATGATAAAAGCGTACATAGGTGCGGACTACGAGAGAGGTTTGGAGATGCTCAAGGCATACATTGAATTTGGAGAAGTGCCCTCGAAGCTGGATTTTATGGGAATTCAATCTTTTGAAGAGACGCAACTTGTTGGCATTAAAACAACCTGTTCAATTCCCCGTATGGAGGAGCAAATGGAGTCAGATTTTGGAAAAGTGATAGACTATGCCGTTGGGAAGGATCTTCAGGTGAAGAAGATGATGACCATCTATCACAAATGGGATATTCCAAAAAAGAAAGCAACTTATACCGCTGCTTTGGGGATAGAGGGGACTTCGGACAATTTACCGGAAGAACTCATCAGCGGCACCATACCAAATACAACATGCTATGTTTTAAAACACACAGGCCGGTATCAACACTTGGGGAATGCCTGGTCTACGCTGTATGCTATGACGAGAAATAAGGAGATAAGATACAATAAGAAAATAGCTCCATTTGAAATTTATCTCAATAATCCGCAAGCCACCGCCGAAAAGGATTTAGAAACGGAAGTTTACTTCCCCGTCAGGTAGCTTTTGGAATTAAAAATCCTTTCTAACCCCAAGAGCAATTCCAATTATTTTAAACTGACATCCAGCTTTCCGAGCTCCATAGTGGCCCTCCCTCCGGTGGCTTCCCAGAAATTATTTACGTGAGAGCCATCGGCTTCGCTCCGTCCAAACCACTCGGCATCGGTATCAACGACCTCCCACTGCTCGGCAGTGAGAGGGACACCGGTGACGACTACCACGATCATTTTAAAATCTTTTTGAGCGTTTGCCGGTTCGGGAGTCCTTCGACCGTATCGCTCCAGAATCAACTCCGGAGTAAAAGTAGTCCTGTTGGCAGCATCAAAACCTATGATTGTCCCCACGCCCTGAACGTTATCTTGTACCACGTTGCTAAGTCCCGTAAACATGTCAAATGAAGCTACCTCCTCCAAAGAAATAAAACCCATCAAATACAATTCCATTTCATTGTAGCGGGCCAAGTTTCCACCCGAAGCATTGGGACTGAAAGAGCGGACAAACCAATCGTGTGTGGTAACTTGATCTGACAGCGTTCTTTGATCGAAACCGCCCAACTGACCGTTTACGTTCCCCCCGGTAAATCCCCAATGAGGACCGACCATAAATGAACTCTCAGGAAGCCACTCGGTATCTTTAATAAGAAAGTTAGCCCAATTATGCGCAATTTCATGAAGCGAGGGGCCGCCTCTCAGATAGCTCAATGCTGTCAATAGGAGTATTCCTTGAAGCTTTTCAGAACCGTAGCGCGCACTGTTATCAAAGTTTCTGATACCTATATTTTGGATGTCATTTTGAATGTTAGCATATCTGCCGAAGAAGGATACATTTTCAGGCTTTTCCTTTTCATTCATGATAACGGTAATAAAGTCAAAGTCATCATTGAAATGGGCATAGAGATCCGATGTTAATTCCTCAATAATGCCGCCGGAACCTTGCGATGCCAAAAACGCAGCGTAACGATCCCCAATGTTGTAAGAAACCACTCTGTTGTTTTTGTGTAATGACAGACGGCTCTTATTCAATGTTTTTACATCTGACGAGACTGCCGATGCCTCATCATCGCCACAGGAGTTGAAACCTACAATAACAAAAAAAATCAGAACAATAAAAACAAGCTTCTTTGACATAGCAACGAATTGATAAATTTGGTTATGCTTACTACACAAAAATACTTTTAAATAAAACTAAATCAAATAAAGCCCGTTCAAGACAGACTACACATGGAGAAAAAAATTAAAAAAAATCGAAAAAAACGCTTGCATCTTTAACTAATTGTTTTATGTTTGCACCTTAATTAATTAC
>JAPPDO010000452.1 GCA_028821635.1 Ekhidna sp. | reverse complement strand
AAAATGCCTGCTGAATGAGAAAAAATGACCACTGACCGAACAAAAATGCCTGCTGGATGAGAAAAAATGACCACTGACCGAACAAAAATGCCTGCTGAATGAGAAAAAATGACCACTGACCGAACAAAAATGCCTGCTGGATGAGAAAAAATAACCGCTGACCAGACAAAAATGCTTGCCTCTCTAGGTGTAGTTTGTCTTGAACGGGATTTATTTGATTTTAAGGATCGCCATGATTTTACTTTTTGTTCGTATCATGTCTTCGCTGACCAACCTAATAATGATTTAAACCCAAAGGACACGGAGAAGTCACTAAGAGCACGAAGAGGGGGTCGAAGCGGTCTGCAACAACCCCGTAACGGTCAAGGATAACCACCCGGAGGGGATTTAAACCCAAAGGACACATAGAGAGGACGGAAAAGCGAGCTTATAAAGTGTGACGGAGTAGTTCTTTGTATCTATTATTCACTCATTTTTCATAGAATAGATAAATGAGCAATACCCTTTTTTATTTTCATTTAAAAAAAAAACGCTAATTTTGAATCAATTCTGGTTGAGTTTTTTGCTTTTCCTCATTTCTTGCTGTCTCATCGGCATACTATCTATCAGTTGAAAGATTTCCCGAGTGGAAATAATATCGTCTTTTCTCATCTTTACTCTTCCATCTTTTCCAATTAAGAGTACTGAAAAAGTAGTTGGGTCAATGTCATAAACGTCGTAGATCGCCTTTGCCTCTTTCATATTCATGGGTTGGTTTTTCGGGTCTAACCAATGGTCTGTGTATAGTCTATAAATAACAATATCTCTTTCTTTCATGCCTCTTTTCTTTTGCGTAAGAAGCTGATCCTGTCTTTTGTATCCAACGTTAGTGGATGAGGAGGCGGTCACAATTAGCACTCGCTCCTTCCATAGATGCGCATTTACCGGGTTCATTTGGCTGAAATTCATAAAAAAGAAATAATAGAAAATGATTCACTATCATCATAACTATCTTTATCTTAGTTTGTCATTCTGTTTTATTCTTTTTTTCAATTTAGCTGCTATTTTTCTGCTGCTCTTTGCGAAGGTTGGAATCAATGCGAATGCGGCCAAATTGATCAGGTACTGTCAGTTTAGTATAGATTTAAGAAGAATGGCTACGAAATCAGAAATTTTATTCTTTTGCGTGGGTTAAGTTTTATCTTCTTCATATTCAATAAAATCAATCTCCGCACGAAAGGGGAAACTCATCAAATACGTATGCGCCTCTTGGATGGTCATTTCATTATGCAGGATTTTATACAACACGTTTGTAATGGGTGCTTTTATGTGATAGGTCTCTGCCAACTCTTTAACGATCTTGATGGTCTTGACCCCTTCGGCTACCTCTTCCATTGAAGTAATTATTTCTTTTAGCGTTTCTCCTTTAGCCAGTCGATAGCCTACCGTAAAATTTCTGCTTAGATGTGAGGTGCATGTAGCGATTAAATCCCCCACTCCGGCAAGTCCGAGAAAGGCTTGCAAATTCCCTCCGAGGGCAGTCCCAATGTAGACCATTTCAACCAGTCCCCTGCTGATAAATAATGACTTTGCATTCTCACCTAATCCGGTTCCGAAAATAGAGCCTGCCCCGACTGCGATAATATTTTTCAAAATTCCACAAAGTTCAATACCAATTAAATCCTTACTTCCATACGTCATAAAACGGTCATTCTTCAATAGCCTTTGCCCTATGTTCACCACCTCATCAAAATGTGATGCAATGACCGTGGCTGCCGGCTTTCGCTCGTCCAACTCTCTTGCAAGATTAGGCCCCGCCAGACATCCTACTCGCAGAATGCTCGTTTCCTCCTTGATAACCTCAGAAATAGTTTTGACATGCTCCCGACTTAATGGATTTTCCGATGTTATTTCTTCTTTTTTGGAGACGAAGAGGTCGAAACCCTTTGTGCCGTGAATCAATACGTGGTAAGGATGGAGATGGGGTGAGAGGGCTGAGATCATGTCTCTGAAGCCGGCTGAGGGTACCATTGGAAAGATCACCTCACACCTATCTGCGATACTCTTCAAGTCATTCGTGACCTCAATGTTCCGGTCTAGCTTTTGCCCGGAGCTTATTCTCTCTTTTGAAATCTTTTCTGCCTTTTTCGGGTCTCTGGCATAAAACAATACGTTTGAATCATTTTCAGATAAAATGTTTGCTATGGCCGTTCCAAAGCTTCCCGCACCAATAACCCCTACTACTTCTTCAGATATACTTTTCGAGACCATATCCATTCATTCGATTATGATAGTAATAAAGCGTATTCGTATCGTTGATGATGATCTTCTCTCCCTTTCTTACCAATGGCCGTTGATCATGATATAGTCCCAGATTTTTAAGGCCTACCTGAATAGCATCTTTTGCTTTTTGTTGCATGTGTGTGGCCATATCAATTTTCCCCTTTTTGTAGAGTTTTTCAATTTTCCCTCTTAACCTCTTAAAATTAGCCTTGAATTCTTTGTAATCTAATATCAAATCATCTTCAGGCAATCTTAGGATATTGTATAGGTCTAGTTTGGGGTTTTTCCGTTCCAGCATCTTAAAAGCCACAAAAGCAGTCAGATGACTTGCAAACACTCTGTTGTACTTGTGATACTCCTCTACTATTCTTTTCCCGAGTACGTGCACATATTCATTTTCTCTTTGTTTGTCAAAAGTGATTTTGTTACCAAGCATAAAATAATGCCTTGGGTCGATTTTATTTCCTTTTTTACCACTGCTAACTCCCTCATCATCAACGTAATTACCGAGTATGTCCATCCCGCGCCCTATGCTTACAGAGATGTCGGAACCCTTAGAAAAGAATTTAAAAAGAAATGTACTTATCTTGTAAGAGGTGGAAAACTCATCAGCTTCCACATAGTAACGCTCTCGCCCGGTTCTTTTTAAAAAATCTTTGATCAGTGCGGGTGCCTCTAACGTAAAATGATAGTTGATTACAACCGGCACAATAAATATCTTTCTAATCTCCTCGCTGGTCTCCTCTGCTTTTTGATAAATTTCTCTTTGTGCCTGAATGGTGGTCTCCAATAGGCCCAACCTCAATTTTGATTCAATTTCACCTGATCGAGAACGTGTACCTCCCGGAAAAAACAGACTATGACAGCCTCGTTCTATGGCTGCCCGAGAATAAGTCTTTAGTGTTTCGAGATATATCCTATTCTTCTTTCTTCGATCTACCTTATATGCACCTAGGTTATTCATAAAATAAGCTAATATTTTGATGTTAAAAAGGTTAAGCCCTGCGCCATACATAAAAGGCGGAAGTCCTAAAAACTGTATCACCCAGCCTATCAGTATCGAATCCAGATTACTAAAATGAGTTGGCACCATAACGACGGTGCCCATCTTTGCCAGCTTCCTGAGATGTTCTGTTTCACCTGTAACATGCAGTTTGTCATCCAGATCAAGCTGACGACTAAAGAGTGCGAGTAGTCCTTTTACTCTGGCAGCATTGAGCAGTCTTGCAAATCCAAAAGTTACAAACTTCTGGGCAAACCGGTAAGAAGACTTTTTAAAATCGCCTGCGATTTCATTGGCGTATCGATCGATGATTTCTTTCAAAATCCCTTGTTCCTGACTTCTTACAGCTACTTTATCTTCAGGATTGATTTCTAC